>CATZPU010000197.1 GCA_958422845.1 uncultured Lachnospiraceae bacterium
ACAGCGTATGCCACAGCAGGCTATGCAGAATCGCCCGCCGCAGCGTCAGGACGGTCAGGCACGAATGATGCAGGGACAAAAGAATCCGCAGCCGCAGACGGGCGTGCAGGGACAGGCGGGTGCGCAGAGGCAGATGAACGCACAGAGACAGCCAAATCAGCAGAACCGTCCGATGTATCAGGAGCAGCCGATGGGACAGGCTCCATACAGTCAGCCGCCGCGTCAGGGGATGCCTGTACAGAATACGGGAGCAAAAATGGCAGCGCCGTCCGGCAGTTATCAGGCGCGTCAGATGCAGGAAGTATCCAGAGGGATGCTTAAGTCACCGATCTTTCTGCTGATCGCAATATTGAATACCGTATGCTTCGTCGGAACGATCGCAGCGATCTTCTTAAGGGAAATGAATTATTCTCAGGTGATCCGTCTCATTAAAGAATTCGATCTTCCGGCACAGATCTCCGGTTATGTGGGAAGTGTGACTTCCGTTCTTTCGATGCTTGATTCCGGCGCTCTGTTTGCGAACCTTGCAATGCATATTCCGGATCTGCTTTTTGTGATCGGTCTGTGGCTGGTGTTTGCAGCAGCTTTAAAGAGCGGGGAGCGTATGTCCGGCGTCGGATTCGGCTTCGTAAAGGCGACAGTTATTATAAATATGATAGTAGCGTGTCTTGTTTCCGCCATTATCCTGATCGTCACAGTAGCAGTAGTGATTGCATCGTGGGTATCGGGAACAATGCCGATCATAATCGGAGCGGCAGCAGCTCTTGTGATCGCGATCGCAGTTGTAATGATGATCATTATGTATTATTTTTGTCATCTTGCAACGATCAAGACATGCCGTTTAAACAGTATGGAGGGAGAAAGCTACGGAAAAGTATCAAGATATGTAGCGATCATCCATATCGTATTAGGTCTTGTATCTATCGTCGATCTTCTTTCCGGTATTGTCAATTCCGAGCTGTCTAATATTGTCGGCTCGATCGGTAAGATCGGCTGGATGCTTCTGCTCGCTATCTGGATTTTTATGTATCGTGATAAAATGGAAGAGATCGGGGAATAAGTTTTGAAAAATCAGGCTCTTTGTCGGGAAATGTGTTCATGCAGATCCTGACAGGGAGCCTTATTACAATATAGCCTTTTCGTAATAGAAAAATTTGCAAAATTCTAATTTTTGGTGTACTATACAGTCTGATGGAAATAATAACACAATTATTTTCTGCGTTTGAAGATTAGAAAGAAGGATGACAATGACAAAAGTAGATATTATTTCAGGATTTTTAGGTGCAGGAAAGACGACGCTGATCAAGAAGCTGATACAGGAGGTCTTTGCCGGACAGCAGATCGTACTGATCGAGAACGAGTTTGGCGAGATCGGAATTGACGGAGGATTTTTGAAGGATGCGGGAATCAATATCACAGAGATGAATTCCGGCTGTATCTGTTGTTCTCTGGTCGGTGATTTTGGAAAAGCGCTGAAAGAAGTGACGCAGAAGTTTTCACCTGACCGTATTATTATAGAGCCATCAGGAGTCGGAAAACTTTCTGATGTCAGGGCGGCAGTAGAGAATGCGGCAGAAGAAGCAGGGCTTGTGCTCAATGCGCTTACAACTGTTGCGGATGCGGCAAAGATAAAGATGTATATGAAAAACTTCGGAGAATTTTATAATAACCAGATCGAAAGCGCTGCAACAATTATCTTAAGCCGAACACAGAAGCTTTCTGAGGAAAAGCAGATGAAGGCTGCCGAGCTGATCCATGAGAAGAACCCGAACGCAGTCATCGTGACGACTCCATGGGATGAGCTCACGGGTGAACAGATTCTTCATGCGATGGAAGGAACAGACGCGCTGGCAGAGATGCTTCTCACAGAGGCGCGTCATGAGCATCATCACGAGCATGATGAGCACTGCGGCTGCGGCCACGACCATGAGCATCATCACGAGCACGATGAGCACTGCGGCTGCGGCCACGACCACGAGCATCATCATGAGCACGACGAGCACTGCGGCTGCGGCCACGATCATGAGCATCATCATGAGCATGACGAGCACTGCGACTGTGGCCACGAGCATGAGCATCATCACGAGCATGACGAGCACTGCGGCTGCGGCCATGAGCACGAACACGATCATCACCACCATCATGCAGATGAAGTGTTTACTTCGTGGGGCAGGGAGACGCCGAGAAAGTATGCGAAGGATGAGCTGGAGCAGATTCTGAAAGCGCTCTGTGATTCAGAGGATTACGGTGTGGTACTGCGTGCAAAGGGTATGGTTCCGTGTACAGACGATACGTGGCTTCACTTTGACCTTGTACCGGAAGAGTATGAGGTGCGTACAGGAGCGGCTGATTATACAGGAAGACTTTGTGTGATCGGTTCCGGACTTCGTGAAGAGGAGCTTGAGAAGCTGTTTCATCTTTAAGGGGGACGGCGCTGAAATAGTTAGACGGAAAGGGTGAATGTGATGCAGCAGATACCTGTTTATTTGATCAACGGTTTTCTGGAGAGCGGCAAGACGCTGTTTCTTCAGGATGTGCTGATGGGCGGCGATTTTGACGACGGTCAGCCGGGGCTTCTGATCCTCTGTGAAGAGGGAGAAGAGGAATACGATGAAAAAGCGCTTGCCAATATGAATATCTCCGTGCTCACTGTAGATGACGAGACGGAGTTTAGCGGCGGTTTTCTGAAAATGTGTGAGAAGCATTACCGTCCGAAGCGTATCTTTATTGAGCTTAACGGTATGTGGAACAGCGAGTGGCTGTTTACAAACGAGCTGCCTTTTAGCATGGATATTGTGCAGGTGATTACGATCGTGGACGGAAGTACATTTCCGGTCTACCTGAATAACATGAGAAGTATTCTGATCAATCTGTTTTTAAATACGGAGATGGTTATTTTTAACCGCTGTACAGAAGATACGGATATGCAGTCCTTCCGCCGTACCGTGCGGGGCTTAAATCCGCGGGCTATGGTTTATTTTGAAGATTCGCAGGGAAATCCGCTTGATCCGGGAATGGACGTACCGCCGTATGATCTGGACGCGGATGTGATACAGATAGAGGATATTGATTACGGACTGTGGTATCTCGATGCGTTCGAGTCAAAGGATCGCTACAATGGCAAAAAGGTGCGTTTCCGTGCGAAGGTAATGAAGACGAAGCGTTTTGCCGACGGCGTATTTGTGCCTGGGCGAAATGCGATGACCTGCTGTGAGGATGATATCCGGTTCGTCGGGTATCTGTGTAAGAGCGAGTTTGCCGATCAGTTAAAATCGCGTCAGTGGATATGGCTGACGGCAACAGTGAAGTACGAGTATTCAGAAGAGTACGGCGAAGAAGGACCTGTGCTGTATGGGGAGTCGTATGAGCTGACGGGAGCGCCGGAAGAGGATTTGGTGTATTTTAATTAAAAACGTACTAAATTTCTGATTATCTTTTCATAAGTTGGAAAATACCGATAGATTCTGTGGTTTAGGGTTTTATCGGTATTTTTTGTTAACACAACAAAAAACACAGCAGAAATCAACTTCCTGCTGTGGTTTTAGCTAACGGAGATGGAGAGATTTGAACTCTCGCGCCGGTTGCCCGACCTACCGCATTTCGAGTGCGGACCCTTCAGCCACTTGGGTACAT
>CATZPU010000198.1 GCA_958422845.1 uncultured Lachnospiraceae bacterium
TTAAAAATACATGTCTGGATTATATCATTAAATATTTTTGCTGTCTATATGAAGAACGCAGCGTAAAAAAAACTTAAGAAAATATTCCGAATATAAGCGGGAACGGAGTATTCTACAGAAATTTGGCAGAAGATGCGAAAAAAATTTCTTGAATAATAGGGGGGCTGTGGTATAGTGATTAAGGATACTGAGATTGAAAAAAGAGGCGAATGAAAAATGAATTTTGAAGAAGCGGTTGCTTACATAGAAGAGATACCAAAGTTTACGAAAAAGAACAAACCGGAGAATACACTAGAACTGATCCGCAGAATAGGACATCCTGAGAGAAGGATGAAGGTGATACATGTGGCAGGGACGAACGGAAAAGGTTCTGTCTGTGCCTTTCTGTCATCGATCCTTACGAAATCAGGAAAGCGCACAGGTCTGTTTACGTCACCGCATCTCGTTGATATTACGGAGCGTTTTCAGGTGAACGGGCAGATGGTATCGCATGAGATGTTTACAGATGCTTTTGTCCGCATCAAAAAAGAGGTCGACGCTATGATACAGGACGGATACGCGCATCCGGCGTATTTTGAGCTGCTCTTTGCGGCGGGGCTTTTGATGTTTGAAGCGGCAGAGGTCGAGTATCTCGTGCTGGAGACGGGGCTTGGCGGCAGACTTGACGCGACGAATCTCGTCGAAAAGCCTGTGGCGTGCGTGCTTACGACGATCAGTCTTGACCATATGGAATATCTTGGAGATACCGTGGAGAAGATCGCCGGAGAAAAAGCGGGGATCATCAAAGAAGGCGTGCCGGTGATCTACGACGGACGAAATCCTGAATCAGAAAAAGTGATCCTTGCGCAGGCGGAAAAATTACATGCTCCGGCGTACCGTTTTGACGAGTCGATGCGTGAGATCGTCGGGAAAACGGATAAAAGCATTGATTTTATCTTAAATAGCAGGTATGATAAAAAAAATACAGACGCAGGGCAGCAGGCGCATGATGTCACGGAGCTTTACCGTCATCTGGAAGTGACCGTGCCGTATCTGGCAGAATATCAGGTCACGAACAGCTCGCTTGCAATGGCTGCGATCCGCGTGATCGATCCCGAAAAGACGATCAGCGACGAACAGGTCGTGCAGGGGATCGCAGAAACGAAATGGCAGGGACGTATGGAGACGGTGATGCCGGGGGTGGTATTTGACGGCGCGCATAACGACGACGGCATTCATGAGTTTATCCGCACGATGAAAAGCGTCGAAGAGCGCAGACCGGTATCGCTGCTGTTTTCGGCTGTAGTTGAGAAAGAACATGAGAAAATGATCCGAACGATCTGCGAGACAGTCTCCCCTGTCTCGATCGTAGTGACGCAGGTCGGCGGAGAGCGTGTCGTGCCGGCGCAGGAGCTTGCGGCAGAGTTTCGTAAATATACGAAAGCGGAGGTTACTGCGAAGGAGGATGTCAGGGAAGCATTCGATACGGCGCTTGCGCGTCGGGGAGACAGCATGCTTTTCTGCGTAGGATCGCTGTATCTGATCGGGGAGCTCAAGGCGATTCTGGCAGGAAGATAAAGGAGAATTACATATGATCAATTACGAAGAGGAACTGAAGAAATTTCATCCGAGCATGGACGTCAATGAAGCGGAGGATGCGATCTACAGCCGCGATCTGACAGATGTGACTGATATTTTAAAAGAAATGTTAAAAGATGAAAAGAAGAACAAAAGGCAGGGGAATTCATGAGGTGTATATACTGCAACACCCCTCTTGCCGCGATCGATTACTGTCCGGGCTGCGGAGCGGATATCACGATACAGAAGAGGATCGTGCGTATCTCGAATCTTTTATACAACGAGGGGTTGGAAAAGGCGCTTATCAGGGATATGAAGGGAGCGATCACCTGTTTAAAGCGAAGCCTGAAATTTAATAAGAGCAATACGGATGCGAGAAATCTTCTGGGACTTTGTTATTATGAGACGGGAGAGGCAGTCTCCGCACTGTGCGAATGGGTAGTCAGCAAGAATCTCCAGCCGGAGGATAATCAGGCGGATTACTATATCGATCAGCTCCAGAATAATAAAAACCGTCTCGACACGATCAATCAGACGATTCGGAAATATAATCAGTCAGTTATGTACTGCCGCGAGGATAACGAGGATATGGCGATCATTCAGCTCAAAAAAGTGATCAGCCAGAATCCGAAGCTCGTCAAGGCATATCAGCTTCTGGCGCTTCTGTATATGAAGAGACAGGAGTATGAGCGAGCCAGAAAACTTTTGAAAAAGGCGGCGCATATCGATACGACGAATACGACAACGCTGCGCTATCTGCAGGAAATAGAGGAAGTGACAGGCAAAGGCACAAGCCTCAATAAGAAGCACAAGAAATATGAGCGCGATTCCGAAGAAAAGGTTTCCGGTACACTGCGCTATATGAGCGGTACGGAGATGGTGATCCAGCCGACGACGTTTCGGGACAGCTCGACGATCGCCACGTTTATCAATATTATTCTCGGTATCCTGCTCGGAGGCGCGATCGTGTGGTTTCTTGTCGTCCCTGCGAACCGTCAGGCAGTTAACGATGCGGCAAACCGTCAGGTGACGGATGCCAATACGAAGCTTGCAACGGAGTCGGTCAAGGTACAGGAGCTGCAGGAAGAGATCGACGGTTATGTGGAGCAGGCAAAGCAGGCCGATAAGGATAAAGAAGATGCGCTTGCAAAGGCGCAGAGCTATGAGGATCTCATGGCGGTTGCGAATCTGTATGTGACGGGCGACCAGTCGACGGCGGCAAGCATGATCGCAAATTTAAACGGCGAGGATTTTACAGACAATGCAAAGACGCTGTATGATTCCTTAAGCGGACAGGTCAAGAGCAGCCTGTTTACGCAGTATTACACGACCGGTACGACGGCTTACGCAAACGGTGATTATAATACGGCTGTCTCGGAACTTACGAAGGCAGTGGAGAATGATCCCGACCGCGCGAGCGCGAATCATTATGACGCGCTGCTGTATCTCGGCATGGCTTACTATTTTCAGGGCGATACGACAAATGCGGACAAGATATTTGGCCAGATCGTGAAATATTTTCCGGACAAGGCAGCTAACGTGCAGGGCTACATTACCTCTTCAGGCGGAGCCGTCGATCCTGACGCTGCTGCGGCTGATCTGAGCGGACTTGGAGAAGGGGCAAACGGCACAGGCGGAGCCGATACGTCTGGCGGCGATGCAGGCGGAACCGGAGATACAGGAGGCGCAGACGGAAGCGGCGATATTACCGTTTACGATGATAATGTGTATGCGGCGTGGACCGATCCGGTGACCGGAAAGCAGTACGATGTGAACGGAAACCTTCTTCCGGGGCAGGAATAACGGGAGAAAAATACTTCAGGGAGAAACCTCGAAGCAGAGGATGATGTGAGACGGAACTTGATCCGTTTTGCATCGTCCTTTTTTATGTTATAGGAAAAACTATTTTTATTATTACAGACAGGAGGCAGAAAATGGAACAGTTATTTACGATTTCAGGGACAACGCTTACGGTACAGCTTCCGGGGGAGCTGGATCATCACAATTCTGAACAGATCAGGACGGAGGCGGACAGGATCATACGCA
>CATZPU010000199.1 GCA_958422845.1 uncultured Lachnospiraceae bacterium
GCACGGCATTCATTGCCGCTTCGATCGCAGTTGTCGCTGAATTGCTCTTTGGCGCAGTCGCTACGTACAGCACCGCCTGAGCCAGAATAAGCTGCGCTTCCGGCATACCGACGCGCTCCACTGCCTGCGCCGCAGCCACAGCGACCTGCAGCGCCTGCGGATCAGCATTTCCGACATCCTCCGACGCGCAGATCATGATCCGGCGCGCAATAAACGTCACGCTCTCCCCTGCATACAGCATCCTTGCAAGATAATACACAGCCGCATCTGGATCGGAACCGCGCATACTCTTAATAAACGCCGAAACGGTATCGTAATGGCTGTCGCCGTTTTTATCATAACGCACCGCCCGCTTCTGAATACACTCCGATGCGACACCAAGTGTAATTCGTATCTGCCCGTTTTCATCCGGCTTCGTCGTCAGCACGCCAAGCTCGACCGCATTGAGCGCCGCCCGTGCGTCCCCGCCCGCAATATCCGCCAGAAAATCAGCCGCATCCTCATCAATCACAGCTCCGTATGCCCCCATACCGCGCTCCATATCGTAGACTGCGCGGTCGATCAGCACGCGGATATCCTCCTTTTGCAGCGGCTTCAGTTCAAAGATCACCGATCTCGAAAGAAGAGCGCCATTCACTTCAAAATACGGATTTTCCGTCGTCGCACCGATCAAAATCAGCGTTCCGTCCTCCACAAACGGAAGCAGATAATCCTGCTGTCCTTTATTAAAGCGGTGGATCTCATCCACAAACAGAATCGTTTTCTTCCCGTACATGCCGAGATTTTCTTTCGCCGCTTTGACGACCTCCTCCATATCCTTTTTCCCTGCCACAGTCGCATTGATCTGCGTAAACTCCGCACTCGTCGTATTGGCGATCACTTTCGCAAGCGTCGTCTTTCCCGTTCCAGGCGGGCCGTAAAAGATCAGAGAACTCAGCTTATCCGCCGAGATAGCCCTATACAAAAGCTTATCCCTGCCGATAATGTGCTGCTGCCCCACTACCTCCTCCAATGTCCTTGGACGAAGACGGGAGGCAAGCGGTGCTTCACTTTTCATCGTTTTTGATCTTGCGTATTCAAATAAATCCATCTCACTGTCTCCATATAAAACTCATACCCTTATTCTAATATCATTCTGTCTACCGTGACAAACTCATATCCCTGCGCTAAAAGCGCATCGACTACATCAAGCGCCGCGTCCACAGAGGACCGGTAATAATCGTGCATCAGGATAATATCTCCTTCCTGCACATCTTTCAGTATCCTCTCCCTGATAAGCGACGTATTCTCCGTCGTCCAGTCAAGCGGATCGACGCTCCACAGCACCGGAATCATCGTAAACGAACATTCCATATCCTTATTCCATTCACCGAACGGAGGCCGGATAAACTCCGTATCTTTTCCGGTGATCTCACGGACAAGCGCACTCGTTCGTTCCACTTGCGCACACGCCTGCTCGACGCTCAGGTCGCTGATCTTCACATGGTCATACGTGTGATTGCCGATCAGATGTCCCTCCTGCTCCATACGTGCGATCAACTCCTCATTGCCGGAAATATTCTTTCCCACCACAAAAAACGTCACCGCAACGCCGCGTTTTTTCAGTCCGTCCAACAAAAGCTTCGTATACCTTGGATGCGGACCGTCATCAAACGTAAGCGCGATCTGTCTGCGCTCCTGAGACGAATCTTCTGCCTGCGCGGTTTGGACATTCTCCTGCGCCAAATCTTCTGCCCCCGCAGTTTTGATACTCTCCTGCGGCTTGACTCCTGCCTGCGCAGTTCTGATAGTCTGCTGTGCCTCATCTCCTGCCCTACGGCTCCACCGCACGCTTTCTCCTCCGATTTTTGCAATATCCGTATATGCAGAAATTGCCAGCAGGATCAACGAGCCCCAAAAAAGCAGAGAGGTCAAAAGCCTGCCCGCGATCTCTGCCAGAAATTCCGTAAGACTCTCTCTTTTTTCCGTATTCCTGTTGTCTGTATGTCCCATACTCCACCTGATGCCGTTTTGTCACCATCATTATATGAATGTACGGTACAGACCATGACGCGCAGACCTCCGCCTGACAATCGTTTACAGGAATTCATTTGCAGAGGTCTTCTGCTGCTTCTGCACTTTCCTCTTTCTCTTCAATCTGTGTATTGCTTTCTGCATCCTCTGCATCCGTTGTCTGCGGTATACCGTTATACTCCTCGCGGAAACGCTTTTTGCAAAACAGACAGGCGATATAGATCAGCGCACCCGTCATGCTGTTCATCTCGATGATAAAATACGCCAGACCGCCGAAGCCGACTAAGTCGAGCAGTGCGTAAATATAGTAGGATTTCTTCTGTCCTTCTGTTTTTCCTTCAAAGCCTTTCAGCCATACGACCGAAAGTACATCGGAGATAACCCAGTACACAAACAGTCCTACGGCAAGTCCGACCGGAAACAGCAGTGTGTCCGCCTGCTTTGTCACTCCCACGAAAATCAGGAATGCGATCAGCAGCACCATCACTCCGATTGAAAGAAAAAGCACCCTGTTTTCTATTCTTCTTTTCTGTCCTTCCGTCATGTCACCCTCCTTATAAAAACGAGACCATGCCCTGCGGCACCATCTTTTGTCGACCGTAACGATTTAAGCGCGTTTTGTGCCGAATTGTTACAGACGATTTCAGTATAGCTTACCACACATCCTGCAAATGTGCCACTGGTTTTGCAGGCGCTTGCCCCTTGAAAGTGTTAAATATCTATAAATTCGATCGGACGATAACGTATGATGATTTTTATTGTGGCGGATATGTGGGACTGCTATAATAGGGTTATGAAGAAAACGACATTTTCCCTACACTGTGACAACAAAGGAGTGAGATAAAATGATTTACGAACCCGAAAATCTAAAAAAGAAAAGAGCGATGTATAAAAAACGAGATAACGCGCTTGTTATATTGGCATTTTTCTTTTGGACTGCACTGCTGTTCCTTTATGTAAATTTGGCGATTCCCTATGCCGGATCGACCGTTGGCTTTTTGAGTATTATCGTTGGCGGCATTACGGTCGTTACTATTATTTACTTTTTTATTGTATTCGTCGCTTTCATGCACAGAGGACATCGTTTTAGAAAAATGAATAATACTATCGTAAGAGAATATCACGAAAATAAAAACGGAGAGCTCTTTTTAGAAAGATTGCTTGCAATGGACGAGACTCCAAGAGATATGAATGCTGAAATAACATGGTATCTCAATATTGCAACTGCTTTTAGCGTATCAGGCAGGCGAGAGGAATGTATCACTTTATTTAAACAGCTAGAAGAAATCGCATCTGGAACGGATAAAGAATATATTCAAAACAGTATTAAATTTGTACAGGAACAATCGGAAAAGGAATGTTAAATATACTTGTACTTCGCATGATTTTTATTGACAAACCCCTCCCCCTATGCTACACTCCAATAGTTTACATTGTGAACTATTAAATTATCGGGAGGATATTATGAAAATCAAAAAAATATGCAAATGGTTTCTGCTTTCCCTTCTCGCTGTAATTCTCGCAGCTATGGGAAGCATCTGGTTTTTGTGGGGAAATGAGATCCGGTCACTGGTTTCCA
>CATZPU010000200.1 GCA_958422845.1 uncultured Lachnospiraceae bacterium
GTAAATCCGGCGCGCGCGATCGGCACGATCGACAACTACGGTACACTTGATGCAGGCAAATATGCAAACGTTGTAATACTTGACAAAGACCTTGCAATTAAAAATATCTTCCGCCACGGAGAGCTCGTTACAGACTGATCGCAGCTTTCTTTCGCGGTGAACATGTAAAAGGGATGCTGCAAAACGCTGATTTCAGTGGATTTTGCAACATCCCTTTCTATTCTTCTATCTTTTTCCTAGAACGATCCGCCCCGTCCTCCGGCGCGCCCTCCTGATGAAGTTCTGTGCGTCGCACTGCCGCCTCCGCCGCCATTGCTATCCGCAGGCTTTTCTTTTCGTATTCTCGATACCGTACGGTACAAAAAGACGTCTCTCTGACGCGTCACGCGAAAGCTTCCGTCACGGACGTATTCCTGCGCCCCTGCTTTTATACCTACTGATCTCATCTGTCCAAACAGAGCGCCAACTGTGACGGCTGCAATCACGAGTCCCGAAATAGAAGCGATCAGCAATCGTATTCCCAGCCCCATCCTCTGCTTATATGTATGATCCCTGTCATACGGTTTTCCTTTCGTACCTTCCCGTACAAACTCTCCTGCCAGATCTGCAAATAAGGAAAATGCTTTTTCATAATCCTCATCGGAAAGCTCTTCTGAGACGAGCTCATCTATCCGTTCCAACCCATACGCCGTAAAGATATCCGTTGCATTTCCAAAGGTAGCAAAGTAATACTGCCGTTCTCCCATACTCACAAGCATCATGATTCCGTCGCTCTCCGGACCAAACCCGTATCCCTTGGAAAGATAATAGTCCTCTGCAAACTGCCGCGTGCTTTTGGGACTGCACGAATCAACCGTCAGTATCACGGCATCATATTCGTAGTCCTGCGCGATTCTGATAAGCTGTTCCTGAAGCTTATATTCCAATCCGTCCGGTATGATGCCTGCCTCGTCAATGACTTTTTGCTCTGTCCGAACGCTCTCTGCCGCATCCGCTGTTTTCTGCCCGTCCAAGACGGTCTCTGCCGCATCTGCCGTTTTCTGCCCGTCCAAGACGGTCTCTGCCGCATCCGTACTCCTGCGGTCGGCAGACGCCTGTATATCGGCAGGAAATGCAAAAGCGATGCACATTGTCATCACAAGCCATAATACCAGCTTTTGCGTTCTTTTTTCTTTTTGCATTGTCTCTCCTCCCGATCAAAATAATAACGTGATAAGCAGTGTCAAAGCAAATGCTGCTGCAAACGAAATAACTGCGGCTGCGGCAGCTCTCCCTTTATCCACAGGAAGATTTCCTACGAATTTTCCCGTCTGCCCGTTCATTGCAAACGTATAAAGCTTTCCCTTGTATCTTGTACTAAGTACCCATACCGGAAGCAGCGCATACGTGATCCTTCCCTGTTCAAGCCGGATATCCGTGTGCTCCGGCACGCAGGTGGCATATCCGGCAATCGTGCGCATAAAAGAATTCACCGTACTTTGGCGCATACGCTCATTTGCGTACGGCGCACAGTCCGCAGATGACATGTCATACTTATCCGCCATATATCCGGCAAGATACGCAGTCTGAAAATCGACCGCTGCCGAATAATCAAACGGCTCTATGGACTGCATCAGCGCATCGTCCATCTTTTTGGAACCGTCTGCCGGCACACGTTCAAATCCGATCTCGCCTCCTCTGCTCACAAGATAATGCCTCGTCTCCGTATAGCTGTAATCGCCGCTGTCCCAGCAACGCACGCGCGTTGCGCGGCACCTGATCTCTGCCTGCGCATCCCCGTCATACAGCCAGAACGGCACGTACAGCCCCCTGATCTCTTCCACCCTGTTCTCTGATCGAAACAAAGGCGGCAGCAGTATCTTCCCTTTCAGGTGGCTGCGCAGACGCGCCTTTGCCTCTTTTGCATTAAGCTTAAACGGGATCACAAGATCAGGACGGAGCATACTGGAAAGCTTTTTCGGAATGATCACAGGATTTCCGCAAAACGGACAACTGGAAGCAGCCATATTCTGATCGGCTACGATCTCTGCGCCGCACGATTCACACGTATAGGATACGAGTGTTCCCTCCTCATCCTTCAGCTCTTCTGTCGTCTGTTCCACATTCTGCGCATCCCACTGCGGATCACTGTCCGCCTCCATATATTCCTCTTCAAACTCCTTCAGCGACTCAAGCTCAAACTCCGTATCACAGTACGGACACTTCATCTTCTGTACACCGCTGTCAAAGGTGATCGCACCGCCGCAGCACGGACATTTATATTCTAAAATATCTGCCATAGTATCGCTCCTTTACGGTCTTTTCGCTCCGCACTCTGGACAGAACCTGCCTGTATTAACGGAACCGCAGCTGCATACCCACCTCTCCTGCGGTCTTTTTGCACCGCATTCGGGGCAGAATTTTCCCGTATTAACAGAACCGCAGACGCAAGTCCACGGCGACGCGCCTGATGCTGCCTGTGCCTGCTGCGCTCCCATCTCAAATAAAGTCTGTGCATTCATTCCTCCGGCGCTTCCTGCCATTCCCATGCCCATAAATCCTGCCATCGCGCCTGCCGTATTGGCTGCTGCCGTCCGCATGGCATCGCTTTGTGCTCCGACAAGTGTGGCAGCCGCCATAGTCGGATCACGCAGAACCGCACTCTTTTGAAGCTGCTTGATCATGTCCTCGTCCTCTTTGGAAGCGGACACAGAATTCACGCCTACCGATGCGATCACAATGCCCCGCAGCTCTCTCCACTTTTTTGAAAGGACTTCATTGAGCGCCTCTGCCAGTTCAAACGTATGCCCTGGAATTGCACTGTAGCGCACACCCATCTCGGAAATTCTTGCAAACGCAGGCTGCAGCGCCGTCAGAAGCTCCGTTTTGAGCATGCCATCAAGCTCAGAACGCTCATATACATCTGCCACATTTCCGCAGACATTCGTATAAAAGAGGATCGGATCAGCGATCCTGTAGGAATATTCTCCGTTGCAGCGGATCGAAATATCGACATCGAGCCCGATATTCCTGTCAATTACGCGAAACGGAACGGGCGTCGGCGTACCGTATTTATTCCCCATGATCTCTTTCGTGTTAAAATAGTAGACCCTCTGATCCTTCGGCGCTTCTCCGCCGAATACGAACCGCTTTCCGATCTCCTCAAATGTCCTGTGTACCGTCTCTCCCAGACTGCCTCCCAAAATAGTCGGCTGTGCGGCGCTGTCGTACGTATACTCTCCCGGCTGCGCACAGACCTCCGCTACCTTTCCGCCCTCAACGATCATCATACACTGCCCGTCAGCCACCGCGATCACGGAACCGTCTGTGATCACATTATCGCTGCCATACCGATTCGAGGAACGTCCCGATGTCTTTTTCCGTCCGCGGCAGACGAGCACATCTGAATCCATAGCCTCACAGTAAAAATATTCTTTCCATGTATCTGCCAAAGCTCCGCCTGCTGCACCTAAAGCTGCTTTTATCAATCCCATACTGCATACCTCCATCTTTTTTATCTGCTGCTTTTTATCCGCTGTTTCTTATCTGCTATTCTTTATCTGCCGTTTTTCATCCTCCGTATATTTCCGCCGAATGCTGT
>CATZPU010000201.1 GCA_958422845.1 uncultured Lachnospiraceae bacterium
GTCATAGGAGGTGTGATCAAACGGTATTCCTATTATATGCTGCCGTTTATCGTGGCGGAGAACCCTGACATCAGTGCGCGGGAGGCGATCTCGCTTTCGCGAAAAATGATGTACGGTCATAAATGGGAGTGCTTTTTGTTTGAGTTATCTTTTATCGGTTGGGATATTTTGAGCATTTTGACGCTTCGCATAAGCGGAGTGTTTTTTTCATATCCGTATCAGGTGGCGTCGTTTGGAGAGTATTACGCGAAGCTGCGTGTGCTAGCGATCGAAAATAAGCTTTCGGGAAGCGAAAGACTCGACGACCGTTATCTTTTTGAAACGGCGTCTGGGGAGATTCTCCATATCGCATACGGCGATGTTGTAGATATGATGGAAGAAGAGACGCAGCTTCCTAAGCGGAAAGGCATTTCGGGGAAGATCACGAATATATTCGGTATTATATTTGCACGCACAAAGGAAGAAGAGGCATACGAGCAATGGCAGGATGAGTACGTGAGGATACTGTTAATGAAAAGCGAAGTAGAGGGCAGAAGCTATCCTGTCCGTCTTTCCATGATGCCTGTCGAGGAAAAACGTATGTGGGTGGATAAAGCGCGTTACTTAAGACCGTACTACGTATGGAATCTTGTGCTGATGTTCTTTGTCTTTTCCTTTATCGGATGGGCGTGGGAGGTATCGCTCCATCTAATTGTGTCAGGTAATTTTGTGAACCGCGGCGTGCTGCATGGGCCGTGGCTGCCGATCTATGGAACGGGAGGTATTCTGATCCTCGTTGTCCTGAACAGGCTTCGGAAACATCCGCTTGCAGAGTTTGCCGCGGCGGTCGTATTGTGCGGCGTGGTGGAGTATTGGACCTCCTATTTTCTGGAGAAGATGAACGGCGGACAGAGATGGTGGGACTACAGCGGATATTTTTTGAATCTGGACGGTCGTATCTGCGCGGAAGGGCTTCTCGTTTTCGGTATCGGCGGCGTAGCGATCGTATATGTCCTTGCCCCGATCCTTGATAATGCGATCCGCAGGATTCCGGTGAAGCTTCTTGTGGCCGTATGTATGTCGCTGCTGCTTGCGTTTTGTGCGGATGAGATCTATTCCGCAGAGCATCCGAATACGGGGAAGGGGATCACTTCCTCCTTTTCAAAGGAGCATGGGAAAGGAGCGTTTCCTGTGAAAAATGCAGCAATTTATGGTTATACGGAAAGGAAGTGGCAGGCAGATGATTTTCAAGAGGACGGACAGGCAGAAGAAAAATCGAATACAGGAAACTTCGACAGATCAGATTATGAATCGTATCAGGGAGTCTCCGGGAAAGTTTGCAGACGGTTCTTTGAAGTACATGAAAGAGCTTCATTTTGAGGATTTTTTAAAAGAGCTGATGGAGAAATATCAGTGTTCTCCGAGACAGATGATCATTCGCTCCTGTCTGAGCAAGCCCTTCGTATATCAGATCATGAAAGGGGAGCGCGTGCCGGGAAGAGATGTGATCTTTCGCATGAGTCTTGCTTTGAGAGCGGATGTGGAAGAGACGCAGCATCTGCTGATGCTTGCAGAAAAGGGAATTCTTTATCCAAAAGTGAAGCGTGACGCAGCCATTTTGTGTTGCATTGAATCAGGAAAGAATCTGGAAGAGACGAATCAGTTTTTGGAGGAGTATGGTGAAAAGAAGCTGCTCTGATATAGAAAATACAGACAAAATAATGCAGACGGTGTATGAAGAACCGGAGCTTCCGGCGTTTTTACGCGGAGGCTGTCGTGTGCTGTCCTGTCTTGGCGCAGGCAGGGAGCGCAGTGTTTACCTGATAGAGGATCTGTCCGGAAAAAAATATATTTTGAAAAAAGCGGTGGGAGAAGAAGCTGCGCTTCTGAAAAAAGAGGCGCGGCAAATGGAAACGTATGACTTTTCCTTTCTCCCCCGCTTTTTCTGCTTTCAGGAGGAAAACGGGGAGGCTTATCTGCTGCGCGGCTACATAGAGGGCGATACGCTCGAAGAGATCATTGAGAGAGACGGAGCAATGAGTGTACAGAGGGCGGGGGTGATTGCAGAACGGCTGTGTGATATATCTGCAAAGCTGCACAGTCAGGAGCCGCCGCTCGTGCATCGGGATATAAAGCCGTCTAATATTGTGCTTACTCCGGAGGGAAATCTGTTTCTGATCGATTTCGGAACAGTGCGGGAATATGATCCGGATCTATCGCGGGATACAGAGATCATCGGAACGCGCGGGACTGCGGCGCCGGAACAGTACGGATTTTGCCAGACGGACGCAAGAGCTGATATTTATGCGCTTGGCGTCACTTACTGCTACCTGCTGACGGGAGAAGTCTACGGGAGGGGAAGAAAAGCGTATGACGCTCTTTCAGGGGAGTGCAGGCAGATTATTGAAAGGTGTACGAAACTGGACCCACAGGAACGGTATCAGACGGACGGGCAGTTAAAAGCAGCAATCTGTGCCGTGAGCGCAGGAAACGGGAAGATCCATTTTTGGACAAAGAAGTTTATAAAGCATTGGAAAAAGTCTGCGCTTCTTTCAAAAATGATCGTATCTTTAGCAGTTGTTTTTGCCGGTGTGTTTCTGACGTTTGTTTTTCGCTCGGAGTATGATTATACCTTTCGTTCAGAACTGATCGAGGAAGCTGTCAGGCGACAGCTTGAAAAGACTGAGGGGGAAAGAATTGCAAAAAAAGAGCTGCTCTCTATCGAGGTTCTGCGTATCTGCGGCGGAGAAATATTGTCGGAAGAAGATAGGCACTGGCAATACTGTACTGAGCACAGAATAAATGGGGAGGAGATCAGCGGCAGAGGACAAATCAGAGATCTGGGAGATATACGCCATATGAAAAATCTGCGGGAGCTTGTGTTGGACCGTCAGCAGATTTCAGATATTTCTGCTTTGAAAGGGCTTAAACTGGAAAAGCTATCGTTGTGTGATAATCCCATAAAGGATCTGAGTCCGCTGTCGGGCAATGATACACTTAAGGAGCTTTCACTGGAACAGACGGAACTGGAAAGCCTGACAGAACTGGAGGATCTTAAGACGATTCAAATACTGGACATTGGAATGACGCCGATCGATTCTCTTGAGCCGATTAAAAATATGAAGGTAGAAAAGCTGTTTATGGCATCTGTTTATCTGCGCAGGGGCGAGAAAATTCCGGAGCTGCCGCTTACGAAGCTAGTGCTTCATAATCAGTTTGAGGAGCTTATTTTTGATATAGGAGAAAAGGAAAGTCTTGAGGAGCTTACGATCTACAATTATGTGTTTGAGACGATCGAACCTCTTTCTGATCTGAAAAATCTGAAGATGCTTGATTTGTACGGCGGCAGGATAAATACACTGGAGGGGATAGAAACTTTTGTAAAGTTGGAGGAGCTTATCATTGGCGAGACACAGATAAGGGATATTTCTCTGCTTGGTAAGCTTAAAAAACTGTACAGTCTCGGAATAGAATACTCTCAGGTAAAGGATATGTCTGTGCTAGGGGAGCTGGACGGTCTGCGGCGGCTTAGCTGTGATACCGCGCAGAAGAAAACGATTGATGAGATATTGCCGGAACCGCTATTTGAGATTCACGTTTC
>CATZPU010000202.1 GCA_958422845.1 uncultured Lachnospiraceae bacterium
AAGGGCGGCGGAAAGCCGGCCATGGTACAGGGTTCGCTTTGCGGCAAGGAGAGCGAGATCAAAGCGGTGTTTGCGCAGGTCTGATAAAGAAGCGATGCCAAAGACTTCATCTGCTGAGGCATTACATAAGCCTAGTGGGACGCGGCAGGATAATATAGAAAGTACAAAACAAAAGAATACAGAACAATACACAAGGAGAGAGGAGAAGGGATATGCAGACAGTAAGACTTGGAAAAACAGAGATCGTGACAAATAAGAACGGATTCGGCGCGCTGCCGATCCAGCGCATCAGCGACGAGGAAGCAGTAAAGATCGTGCGCAGGGCGTATGACGCAGGAGTGACATTTTTTGATACGGCGCGTTTTTATACGGACAGCGAGCATAAGCTTGGGCTTGCGCTCTCGGATGTACGGGACAAAGTCTATATCGCGTCAAAGACGGCTGCCGTTAAGCCGGAAGATTTCTGGAAAGATCTTGAGACGACGCTTACGAATCTAAAGACGGATCATCTTGATATTTATCAGTTCCATAATCCGTCGTTCTGTCCGAAGCCGGGGGATGAAAGCGGCGTGTATGAATGTATGCTGGAGGCTAAAAAGCAGGGAAAGATTTTGCACATCGGCATCACAAACCACCGTCTGAAAGTCGCGCATGAAGCGATCGAATCGGGACTGTATGAGACGCTTCAGTTTCCGTTCTGCTATCTGGCTACAGAGGACGATACTGCGCTTGTGACTGCATGTAAGCAGAAGGATATGGGATTTATCGCGATGAAGGCTCTTTCCGGCGGTCTGATCACCAACTCAGCCGCTGCGTATGCGTTTGAAGCACAGTTTGACAATGTGCTGCCGATCTGGGGCGTACAGCGAATGAAAGAGCTTGAGGAATTTTTATCGTATATCGAGAATCCGCCTGTCATGACAGACGAGATCCGTGCGCTGATTGAAAAAGACAGAAGCGAGCTGATGGGAGAATTCTGCCGCGGCTGCGGCTACTGTATGCCGTGTCCGGCAGGCATCGAGATCAACAACTGCGCCCGTATGTCGCTGATGATCCGCCGTGCGCCGTCAGATGCGCAGCTTACGCCGCAGATGCAGGCGAAGATGATGAAGATAGAGGAATGTCTGCACTGCAATCAGTGTATGAGCAAATGTCCGTATCATTTAGATACGCCAAAGCTTCTGGAGAAGAACCTGAAAGATTATAAGGAGATCCTTGCAGGAAAGGCATATTGATAGAAGCAAATCATTAATACAAGAAAGAAAACAGCAAAATACGCTTTTGTTCAGGGAAGATAGGCGCCCTGTCAGGAGCGTATTTTTTTATGTCAAAATAGGTATTGACATATCGTGAATACTGTATATACTATATATATACAGAAAAACAAAATAGACACAGAGGAGGGGCTGATGTGAATATTATTATCAGTAATTCAAGCGGTCAGCCGATCTATGACCAGATTACTTCGCAGATCAAATCAAAGATCATGGCAGGAGAGCTTCAGGAGGGAGACGCGCTTCCTTCGATGCGTTTTCTGGCGAAAGAGCTGCGTATCAGTGTGATTACGACGAAGCGTGCGTATGAGGAGCTTGAGCGGGAGGGATTTATCGTATCTGTTCCGGGAAAGGGCAGCTACGTTGCCGGAAAGAATCTCGACTTCATTCGGGAGGAGCAGCTTCGCAGGATCGAAGAACATATGCAGAAGATTGTGGAGCTTTCCGTCGGATGTTCGCTTGGTCTCGATGAGCTTAAAGATATGCTGGAGCTTATTTACCGCGGAGAATAAATGGATCTGACAGAAGAGAAAAGACCGCAGGAGCAGTAAAGAATGGAAGAGGTAGTATAAAGAATGGCAGAGACAGTAAAGAATGGGTAGAGACAGAAGTATGGCAGATCAGAATCTGCCGGATTGGAGGCTATTATGGAGAATGCACTTGAAATCAGAAATGTGAGTAAAAAGTATCAGGGATTTGAGCTGGATCATATCGATCTCAAGCTTCCGACAGGCTGTATCATGGGGCTGATCGGAGAAAATGGAGCGGGCAAAAGTACGACGATCAAGCTGATCCTCGATCTCGTAAAAAAGGATGGAGGCGACATACGCGTACTGGGGGAGGAGCTTACGACAGAAAGCAGGCAGCTGAAAGAAAAGATCGGCGTGGTAATGGACGAATGTAATTTTCCGGAGTGCATGAAAGCAGAAGAGATCGAAAAAATGATGAAGCGCTGTTATCGTACATGGGATCAGGTAAAATTTGAAAGGTACTGCGAAAGATTCGGACTGACGAAAGGGAAACGCATCAAAGAGTACTCACGTGGAATGAAGATGAAGCTCACGATAGCCGTGGCGCTTTCGCATGACAGCCGTCTGCTTATCCTTGATGAAGCGACGAGCGGACTCGATCCGATCGTGCGGGACGAGATACTTGATATTTTTCTTGACTATATTCAAAATGAGAATAACAGTATCCTGATCTCTTCTCATATCATCAGCGATCTTGAAAAAATATGCGATTATATTGCGTTCCTGCATGAAGGAAAACTGATCTTCTGCGAGGAGAAGACCGCTCTGCTCGAAAAATATTCTGTGCTGAAATGCAGTAAGGAAGAGTTTGAGACGATCGATCCGCGCGCCGTCGCAGGCGTACGAAGAAACAGCTTCGGTGTGGAGGCGCTCGTATTGCGGGAACGTGTGCCACAGCAGTTCGTTCAGGATACGGCGACGATCGAGGATATTATGCTGTATCACGTAAAAGAAAACAGATAGGAGGAGAAGATATGCGCAGTTTATTATATAAGGATCTTGTAAATTTGAAGCAGCAGTTTCGGTTTTATGTTATTATACTGGCATTTTATGTATTGCTCGGTATAAAGTCGGGAGATGCTTCGTTTCTCGGAGCGATCATGACGATCTTTGCAGTAATGCTTTCCATTACCGCATGCGCCTACGATGAAAAAGCGGGCTGGGATAAGTATGCGCTCACTATGCCGTTCGGCGTTCGGGAACTGATCGGATCAAAGTATCTGCTGGCGCTGATCGGCGTGTTTGTGACAGCAGGCGTAATGCTTCCGGTGAATCTGTTTGCAGGAACGCCCTTACAGGAAGCGTTGGCGCTCACAGCATCATGGATCGCGATCGGGTTGTTTTATACAGAAACGATACTGCCGGTGATCTTCCGCTTCGGCGTGGAGAAGGGCAGGATCTTCATGATCGTGATCGCGTTTCTTCCGGTGATGATACTTCTGTTTTTCGATAAAGGTGCGGCTCGGTTCGTATCATCGGGGCTGTTTGAAAAAGCGCTGTATATCGCGCCGTTTGTATTCCTGCTGATCTTGCCGCTGTCGGTATGGTGCAGTTATCGGATGTACAAAAAGAAAGAGTTTTAAATGATATCAAATTAGAGATACTATAATTTTGAAGTGAAAATAACGTATAAGGGGATGTATTTTGCAACATCCCCAAACCATTTTATTTATGCTGCTTTCGCATAGTCTAAAATAAAAATTTTACTTGCAATTTTTTCGATACTATCTAAAATATCATCAATTTTTTCAGCAACAGCAGCATTTAAAAATT
>CATZPU010000203.1 GCA_958422845.1 uncultured Lachnospiraceae bacterium
GTGGTCGCCCTCTTCCCTTGCAAAATGCTCCGCGATCTTCATCATATAACGGCGCATGATGATCGTCAGCTCGTCGTGCGGACATTTATCATAAATATAAAGCTGAATATCCGTAAAATTCACGATATGCAGATCAATAGGTCCCGAATACTTCGCAACCTGCTTTGCCAGATCGACGACCTTCTGCTTTGCGCGCTCGCTCGTATAAGGCGGCGCATGGAAATACGTTGCGTCCAGTTTGACGCCCCTCTTGCAGATCATATATCCTGCCACCGGACTGTCTATGCCGCCTGAGAGGAGCAGCATTGCCTTTCCGTTTGTTCCGACCGGCATGCCGCCCGGTCCCGGAATGATCTTTGAGTAAATATAAATTTTCTCACGGATCTCTACATGGAGCGTGATCTCCGGCTCATGCACATCGACGCGCATCTTCGGAAACGCCTCAAGTATCCTTCCGCCCAGCTCACAGTTGACCTCCATCGACTCGATCGGATAGCTCTTTCTCGCCCGTCGTGTTACCACCTTAAACGTCTGACTGTCAATGTCATAAACGTTCTGGAGGAACTCGATCACATCGTCGCCGAGCGCCTCAAGTCCGCGCTCCTCTACCTTCATGACCGGACAGATGCCTACGATACCGAACACACACTTAAGCGCGTCGACTGTTTCCTCAAAATCATACGCAGTCAGACAGTCCACATAGATCCTGCCCTGCGTCTTATATACGTTAAATTCGCCCTCTACGTTTTTTAAGGCGTGTACGATCTGACGAACGAGCGCATCCTCGAACAGATGGCGGTTCTTTCCCTTGATCGCGATCTCACCATACTTGATCAATAATGTTTTAAACATGCTTTTCGTTCCTTTTCTCTAAAAATAAATCTATTATCTAACGGCGCGCATACCTGCGAAGCATGGGAAGCAGCTCGCCAAGCGCCTCCAGACAGTAGTCGATCTCTTCTTCCGTTGTATACCTGCCGAAGCTAAAGCGCAGCGTCGATTCAAGAAGTTCGGGGCGCAGATGCAGCTCCTTTAATACAGGGCTTACCGGAAGCTTTTTATTTGAGGAGCACGCCGATCCTGCCGAAACATAGATATTTCTCTCCTCAAGCGCATGCAGAAGCACCTCGCTGCGCACTCCCACGAATGCGGCGCTCACAATATGCGGCGCCCCCTCCTGTCCTTCTCCCGAATGGATCACGACAGGAGAACTGCCGCCTGCCGTCCCGTCTGGCGCAAGCTTTTCGGAAAGGGCGCGCAGTCCGTCCGTCATTCTTTTCTTCAGTCTCAGAAAATGCTGCGTATTTTCTTCAAGATGCTCATACGCTTCCTTTGCAGCCTGCGCAAGCCCTGCCGCTCCCGGTACGTTGTCCGTGCCGGAACGCATTCCCTTTTGCTGTCCGCCGCCCAAAAGCAGCGGATGCACCTTCGCCTTTTCGTTGATGTACAAAAAGCCGATGCCCTTCGGTCCGTGGATCTTGTGCGCGCTGACAGCTATCATATCGACCCCGAGCTTTTTCGGATAGACCGGCAGCTTTCCGTATGCCTGCACCGCATCGACATGGAACAGGATACGCGGATTGTATTTCTTTACGAGCTTTGCCGCCTCCGCGATCGGCTCGACCGCACCGACCTCATTGTTTACATACATCATGGAGACAAGTATCGTATCGCTGCACAAGGCGTTTTCCAGATCACAAAGACTGATATGTCCTTTTGCATCGACCGGAAGATACGTCACCCGAAACCCCTGCTCCTCAAGATACTGCATCGGCGCAAGCACAGCCGGATGCTCGATCGCCGTCGTGATCAGGTGCATGCCTGCCCTGCGGTTTGCCATGGCCGCTCCGATGATCGCCCAGTTATCCGACTCCGTAGCGCCTGAGGTAAAATAGATCTCCTTTTCATTTACCTTAAGCGTCTTTGCGATCGTCTCCCTCGCCTCGCGCAGATACCGCTCCGCCTCCACGCCTTTCATATGCTTTGACGAAGGATTCCCGTAATCCTCCATCATCGTGCGCACTACAACGTCGCACACGCTCCGCGAACAGCGCGTCGTCGCAGAATTATCCAGATACGCTTCCACCTCTACTCCTCCTTGCTCTTTTACCGCATGCATCCGTCTGCACGCTCACTATTTCCGCTTACCGAATCGACACGCCCTGCGCCATGCGGGATATGCCCGCCCTTCTTACGCCTCGCGCAAAGCCTCCAGACCGCAGAATCCCTTTGATGTCAGGCACTCCTCCACTTCTGCAATATCGTTCGTGTGGAATACCATGACCGGACTGCCCGACTCGCGGTTAAATGACAAATACATATAATTCACATCAATATTACTGTCCTCAAGCGCAGCAAGAAGCCTGTTGAGCTCTCCGACGCGGTCCTGTATCTCGATGCCGAGCACATCTGTAAGTTTGCACATATACCCGTTGTCCTCAAGCGCCTGCACTGCTTTCTGCGGATGCGACACTACCATCCGCACAATTCCGTACTCCGCACTGTCATTGTTGACCGAACCGAGGATATTGATGTCCTGCTGCTGCATTAACTCTGTGATCTTTCGCATCGCACCCTTCTTATTCTCTGTATATATCGAAATCTGGCTTAACATAAGCTTCTCCTTTTTCTTTCTTTTCACGCAGCCCTTCTGCATCACTGCGATCGGGCTGCAACACGGCAATTCTATCACAATCTTTCGACTATTGCCACTACTGTTTTTTCATACCTCGTTTTTTCCATCTGATGCCGACTCTGCTTTATCTCTGATACTGCTTTTCTGCTGCCTGTACTGCTTTAGCTCCAGTACCGTTCTTTCTGCTCGTCCTTAAGTTCCGTTACAAAGAGTTTCTTGAACATAAGGAATTCCTCCAGATCCATCAGCACATGGTAAAGAAGCGCCTGATTTTCAAATTCCTCGTGGCTTTGCGGAAGCGGCTCCTTACGCATATTTTCAAGTATCGTCTCCAATCGCGCAAGCTGCTCCTCCGGTACGTTCTGTTCTACGACATAATCTGCCATGTACAGAATATACTCAGCGATCACTTCCGCCTGCGCAGGAAGCTTTCTCATCTTTTTCATCTCGTCATGCAGGCTGTACAGCACGACGCACTGGCGCATGCGCATCTCAAAATAATCAATATAATAACCCGGATGTGACACAAACGTATTGCCCTGATATTCCTTTGCGTCAGCTACACATTTTTCGAGTTTTTCCTCAAGCGCCTGAAGATCCTCCCACACGTTTCTCTGCATCTTTTTATTCATCAGATACGCCGCCATCTCGCCGAGTATCATCTGCAAGTCGCCCTCCACCGTGCGCATATTCTGAATAATCACACTGCGGCGGCTGCTGTTGTGATGGAAGAGATTCAATATCATCGCGATCGTAATGCCGATCACCACGAGCATAAACTCATTCATAATAAATGCCGGACTAAAATCCATCTTCGTCACAAAATGTGCCCCAATTACGGAATTGACTGAGATAGTCGCCTTCCAGTCGAACATTTCCGCAAGCAGTACGACAAGGAAAATATAGATACCGTAGCCTATCCAGTCTCCGCGGC
>CATZPU010000204.1 GCA_958422845.1 uncultured Lachnospiraceae bacterium
TTATTTGTCATGCCCTTTATTCTTTGGCTGTCCTCTACGTATTTGTTTCAAACTTCACCTTTTTTACAGCTTTTTTCTATTTTCAAAGCTGCAAACTTTCTTCTGTTTTATTCTCTTACCTTTTTTTGAAAATAATCATTCCGTACGCCGCCGCTCCTGCCGCCAACATTCCCCCTAGCAGATAAAACGGAGACGCTGCGCCGTACCTGCTCCCGAGAAATCCCGTGACCGGACTGGCTGCGACCATCAGAAGCGAATACATCATACTGTCTACGCTGACAAGCGTAGCCCTCTGATCGCTTGTAAAATCACGGTTCACATTTTCGCTTATCACGATAAAAGAAAAGCCTTCGCTGATCTGTACCGCACACGCCCCCAGCAGAAACACCGGAATCATGCTGGTTCCTGCAAGAAACGTACCGATTCCACCGGCCAGTCCGCATACGAGAACCGTCTTTCTTATCGTCATACTGTATCTCCCTGACAGATAGGAGCCTGCCGCCCTTGATATTCTTCCTGTGACATTGATCCCCGACCACACTTTTCTGTATCGGTTCTCCCTCCCCGCTTCAAGCAGACTGTCATATACAAGAGCCTCCTGCGTACCGGACGCAAGATTATAGCTTAATGCAGAAAACATCATCCCCACATAGATCCAGCCGGACCAGCCATCCAGTCCCATCAAAATACCGGAACACATTCCGGCAATTCCGGCAAAAATCAAAGTGCGTTTCCGCCCAAACAGATCAGCTGCCATTCCGGTCGGAATCTCACAGATCAGACTCGTCATATGCATGACGCCCTCCGCAAGTCCCACCTGAGCCAGAGAATACCCGCGATCCAATAAAAAAATCACCCAGACGGCATCTATCATCCGAAAAGAAAGCAATGCTTCATAAAGATACAAAAATCCCGTCTGTCTCTTCACATTCCATCTCATAAGAAGAAACCTCCAAATCAATTTTATTTTGTCATTTCATTATCTTGGAAAAATGCCCGAAAATGGGCAGACGGATAGCCGGAATGAATCAAATCGCTGCTTTCAACTGACAAATCATAAAAAACCGGCTCATATATGTACCTCTTGAAATTTCTGCAAAACTAATAAGAATTATAAAAAAAGAACGGTGTTTTGTCAAATGGAACACTGCAAAATGCTCACGCCGGTGGATCTTGCAGCGTCCCTTTACTCTATCTTTACGCTATTATCCTATTTCTTTGTAAAACTTCCGTCAGGCGTGTACTTACAGCTTAAACCTGTATCCCACGCCCCATATCGTCTCGATATACTGCGGCTTCGACGACTGTTTTTCTATCTTCTCACGGATCTTTTTGATATGCACCGTCACGGTCGCAATATCACCGACCGATTCCATATCCCAGATCTCCTTGAACAGCTCTTCTTTCGTATATACGTGATTCGGATTCTGTGCAAGGAAAGTAAGCAGGTCAAACTCCTTCGTCGTAAACGGCTTCTCCTCTCCGTCGATCCAGACGCGCCGCGCCGTCTTGTCGATCTTGATCCCGCGAATCTCCACAATATCATTTTCCTGCACGTTGCTGTTGACGAGACGCTGGTATCTTGCCAGATGTGCTTTCACGCGGGCGACAAGCTCGCTCGGGCTGAACGGCTTCGTCATATAATCATCTGCCCCAAGTCCCAGCCCCCGTATTTTATCGATGTCATCCTTCTTCGCAGATACCATGATGATCGGAACATTTTTCTTTTCTCTGATCTTACGGCAGATCTCAAACCCATCCATACCGGGCAGCATCAGATCAAGGATGATCAGATCGAATTCCTCCGCAAGCGAACGCGCAAGTCCCGTATCTCCCGCATTTTCAATCTCCACATCAAACCCCGACAGCTCCAGATAATCCTTCTCCAGATCCGCGATCGCTATCTCATCTTCAACGATCAGTATTCTACTCATTTGCAGGTACCTCCTGATATTTTCTTATTTCAAAATGCATCGTGGTTCCTTCTCCCACCCTGCTCGTAGCCCATATTCTTCCGCCATGGTCCTCGATGATCTTTTTCACGATAGACAGACCGATACCGCTTCCTCCCTGAGAAGAATTGCGCGACAGATCAGTTCTGTAAAAACGGTCAAAAATAGAGATCAGATCTTTATTCGGAATACCCTTTCCATTATCCTCTATCTCTATCTGTATAAAATCTCCGATGTCCATGACGCGAAGCTGAACGTATTTCTTCGGCTTATCCATATACTTCACGGAATTTCCGATGATATTGTTTATCACACGCTTAAGCTGCTCTGCATCTGCAATGATAAGCTCGCCCGGCTCTGTCGTATTGATGTAGGAAAAGACAATGTTGCGTTCCCTCATCTCAAGCCCGACCTCTTCGGCACAGTCATCGAAATACTCTGCTACGTCGATCTTGTTAAAATTGTACGGAATACGATTCGTATCTATCTTGGAATAGAAGGTCAGCTCATTGATCAGCCGGTCCATATCATTTGCCTTTATATAGATCGTGCGGATATAGCGATCCATCTTCTCCGGCGTGTCCGCCACTCCGTCCATAATTCCTTCCACATATCCCTTGACCGCCGTGATCGGTGTCTTTAAGTCATGGGAAATATTGCTGATCAGCTCCTTGCTCTGACGGTCGAACGTCTTTTTCTCCTCGTCAAGATCTTTTAACCGCTGCCTCATCTCATCAAAGTCCCGACAGAGCTCACTGATCTCGTCATGTCCCTCTGCCTTCAGTTCAAAATCAAAATCTCCCTCTTTGATGCGGTGCGTCGCCTCGCTGAGCTTTCCAAGCGGCGTGTGTACGCCCTTATAGATCCATACGGTCATGACAAAAGCTGTAAAAACAAGAATGATCCCAATAGAAACGATCAGGTCTATGATCAGCTTTCTCGTCTGGTGGACGATCTTTCTCGCAGATGAGACAATAAAAACACTTGCCTCACTGCCGTCATCAAGTTCTACATCGAGCTGCTTCACAAACGCCTGCACCGTGCGTCCGATATAAGAGCCGCCGTCTGATGCGCTCGTAAATCCGCGGTATACGGGAAGCTGTCCAAACAGTCTCGTCACATCTTCCTTTGAACCGTTATAATAAAGCTCGTCTCCCACCCTTACGAGAAGAAAAGAATGCTTGTCGATCAGACTTTTGTTGATCTGTCCCAGATAATTATCATCAAGAAATCGATTCGGATTGACGGAAGCCTGCTCCTTTAGCCCCTCAAAAATATCCTGCGTCGTCATTCCGATGACCTGCATGGAATCCGACATATTCTCATACGAGACAGGTATTCCGTAACTCTCCTCGATCACACTCATCTGATATTTCGTAAATCCGATAAGCGCCACGCCGAACAGAATACTCGGAGCCAGAATAATGAGCAAAAACGCTATAATAAGTCTCGTCTTCAGTTTCACGATATCACCTCATATGTGTAAGTATAGCATACCCCAAATTACAATTCATCTAAACAATATACTATAATTATAAACTTTTTATAAAACAGCCAAAAAAAGTCCGGATCTTACGATAAAAACCGCATGACCCGGACTTATTTTCTGTCGCTAT
>CATZPU010000205.1 GCA_958422845.1 uncultured Lachnospiraceae bacterium
TCATTATCGCATTTCTGTACACGTATGCGCATACGAGCATCTTTTATTTCCAGAGACGCGAAAAACAGATGATGCGCTACAAGGCAAGCACGACGTTTACCGCAGCGACGGTCGTTCCGGCAACACTTCTGTCCGTTGCGTTCGTCGTATACGGCAGAATGAGCGGACACACTGACGACCTGCTGACACTTCGTATCGCCGGATATTACATTCCCATGGTGATCGGCGGTCTTGCAGTCGGCGCACTGATGCTCATACAGGGAAAAAAGGCGGTAGATCTCCACTACTGGAAATACGCGCTCGCTTTCAGCCTGCCGCTGATTCCCGAGGTACTCTCGATCCAGATCATGAATCAGGCGGACAAGGTCATGGTATCTGCTATGACCGGATCAGTCTGCGGCTCGATCCTCGCTCTGGCGACGACGGTCTCCTATATTATCTGGATACTTGAGGACTCCGTTTGGAACGCATGGCTTCCGTGGATGTATGAAAAGATCGCGCGCGGTGAAGGAAAAGACATCCGTCCGAACTGGACTGTTTTGATGCATGCCTTCGGCGCGATCTCACTGGCGCTCGTATTATTTGCCCCTGAGATCATTATGATCCTTGGCGGCAACAAATACCGCGACGCCATTTATCTCGTCGCGCCTATGGTGACCGGCACGCTGTTCCGTTTCTACAGCTACAGCTACACAGCTATTCAGAATTTCCATAAAAAGACCGGCTTCGTCGCTGCATCCACCGTGTCCGTCATGTTCCTGAACGTTATCCTGAACTATATATTTATCAGGATGTTCGGTTATCAGGCCGCCGCCTATACGACTGCTTTTTGTTATCTCGTACTGATGTGCGTACAGTCCTTTATGGAAAAACGCGTGACCGGAGAAGAGCTGATTCCGCTTGGAAAAACGCTGCTGATCTCCTGCACGTGGTTCGTTCTCTGTATAGCTGCGATGCTTTTATTCCGGCTTCCTTTTTACCTGCGGTATGCTGCCGCAGCCGCATTCGGTGTTCTGGTATTAAAATACTTTCTGCCGCAGATTAAAAATGTCATGAAAACACTGAAAAAGAACAAAAAGAAAAGCTAAAAAACAAAAAGAACGAAACAAAGGAAACGTGATACGAGCAGACGAAATTCAGGAAAAAAATACGAACAAACAGATTTCAGAAAAAGCGATACGAGCAAAAGTGGGCTGTGAAAAAACGGAATCAAACATCCTGTTTCTTCACAGCCCTCATTTCTTTTTTATTTGTCAGCAGGAAACACTGTCCGACCGTCTCGTATCGCACAGAATCTTTTCATTGTCGATCTTTAGAATGACGTCTGCGGCCTGATCCAGCTCCGGAGAATGCATGATTGCAATGATGCTCTTCTTTTTCCGCAGGGAAGCGATATAGCCTGAAAGCCGTTCGATGGTCTCATGGTCGAGATTCGTAAACGGCTCGTCCAGCACGATGACGCCGCAGTCCGAGGACAAGACGCGCAGCAGCGCAAGCTTCTGCTGTTCGCCGTAGCTTAGATTGCTCCCCGATTCGTTGATAATCTTATCCTGAAACGTAATATCCAGCATCTCTAAAAGCTCCTGCGAAATCTTGTTCCCAAACATATTTTCCTCAAGGCTTCCGTCCGCGAACAGGATCGGATGGCTTAAGTATGCGGCGTTTTGCAGCGTTTCATCCAGCTCCATGCGCCCTTCCAAGATCCCGATATCGGTAAATCCGGTCATTAAATTCACTAGCGTGGATTTTCCGGTTCCGTTCCCTCCTTTTATAAGAATAAGCTTATTTTTCGGAAGCGTCAGCTCGTCCGCACCAAAAAGCAGCCTTTCTTTCTTAGGAGAAGCAAACACCCGAAACGAGGAGAATACTGCCAGATCCTTTTGTCTGCCGTATTTCTCTTCAAAACCGGATGGCTCTGCCTGCTGCGCGTCAAATTCGTCGAACCGCTCCAGATGCACGTCGTTGATCGAACGGTGTATCCGTATCTCAAAACACCTGTTTAATGGTCCCTGAAGCAGTTGGGATAGCTGAAACACTACAAATACTGTTCCGATCGTGGCTTTCCCGTCGAAATACAGCATTGATGCGATCCCGATCGTCACCGCAGTCAAAAACGCCGAGAGCAGTGTCGGGATATTCGTAGCCAATATAGAATACCACTTATACTTTGTTACGAAAGACAAGTATTCGTCACTGCGTTTTTTGTAGAGCGTTTCGTAATACTTTTCCGCTCTTGCAACATTGATCGCCCGCTTATCTTCTACGATCTTTTTTGTCCCGCTTAAGAAAGCGTCCTGCGTAGGCAGTCCGTCCTTTTGAAAAGCCGCGATCTTCTTGTTCGGCTTCTGCGTCAAAACGGCGAACAGCGGAATATAGATGAGATAAACCAGCGCGAAATACGGATTGATATATGCCGCAATACAGATCATCAGCAAAACGCACAGCAGATTTCCGACCAGTTCTATATTCATCTGACCGTAAATATCGCCGCAGGTAAAAGCGGACGAGGTCACGAGGTTGATATAATACCCCTTCTCCTTACTCTGATAATTTTTCTGCGACGTCTTCAAAAGCCCGTTCATGACTCCCTGCGTATATTCCATGCTTTTTGCAAGCTGCACTTTCAGCGGCAGAAACTGTGCAAGAACGATGCTTGCCAGAATCGACAGCACCAGCGCGATCAAAATGACCGCCAGATAAATCGCCGTATCTCGATCGAAAGCAGGTCTGTCTGCAAGAAAATCGATAAATTTTCCAAGAAGCAGAGATGCGGCGATCGAAAGCGCTGTGCATAGCACGATTCCAAGAGCCATAAGTATATTTCTAAAGCGCAGTTCAAAAATCCCTTTTCTTTTTCCATTCGTTCCCTTTTTTATTCTTTCCTTTTTCATTCTTAGCCCCAAACAAGAACAAACATCTTCATTCTCTTATATGATTTCTGCCGCCTCTATATTGCAAATACGCTCCGTATTTTCTATCTGTAATACGGATCGTATCATATAATTTCCTATTTATGCAAGCTTTCTTTCTCCAAACCAAGTATCCGTTTTTACTCTACCGTAATCGTAATCTTATCCAGAGCCTCGCCTAGCTTTTCTACCGCCGCATCGAGCGTCTCACCCTTTGTGATAACGTGACCGATGCGGTTTGGTCCGACATGAAATTTCTTCACGCGATCGCCGATACCGTAATCAAACTGTATCTCGTAAATATCCTCATCCGGCTCGTTTTTATTCTCGATCGAGCAGATCACACCGTCCTTTTCACTTCGCAGCAGCATACTCGCGTTCGGCACGGCATGCTCCTGTGGGAACGCAACGTCCTCGCCAAGCGCCGCCAGAACGAGCTTTTCATAATAATCAAATCCGTAGTATATCGACACGAGCTCTGCAAGGCACGTCGCTCCGGAGCGTCCGCCAAGCTCAAGCACGTATGTTTTATCATCTTTCAGGATAAAATCTGCATTGATCGCACAGTTGTCAAGTCCCATAGCCTCTATTGCTTTTTCGAGCTGTACCTTTGCATCCTCAATGATCCCGTCCCCCAGCTCATACGGAGCAAAATGA
>CATZPU010000206.1 GCA_958422845.1 uncultured Lachnospiraceae bacterium
CTACTGTTTTCATGATCCAGTTCCCTCTTCTCCAGTATAAGCTGTCTGTATTTATTCCGGTATCTCCGTAAGTATCTCCAGCTTAAAGCCTTCCCACATATCTGCCGATACGTTCCAGTCGCGCAGGTCGGTCACGATCTTGTGATAAAACGCCTGCCCTCCGCGAACAATATCGTATGTAAGCATATCGACTCTTGCCTCCATATGACGGCCGAAGCTGCAGTTCTTCACATCTTCCGGCCCGTAATTATCCTGCGTTCCGTCCGGCCAGAAGATATACAGCCGCGGAACTGCCTCCAGCGCGCCGCCGTCCACTCCCGCCAGTGAGAGGAAGCGCCGTCCTTCTGCCTCATATCCGGTATATACGTGCGCATAGCGCCACACCGTCCTCGTAAAATCAGACACGCGAAACGGAGCAAGCCACTCCTCATCCATCATACCGTCTGCATTTTCCTTTGAAATGATCACTACGATCGGGAAATTACGCTCTTTATCTTTCAGAGCCGCCGCAAGAGTGGAAAGCTGCTCTTCGCGCAGCATACGCCGCTTATTCAGGCAGTTTACCCCGTTAAATACGCCGACGCTATCCACGATCGTCTTGTAATAGCCGGGATAGCTGAAAAAGATTCCGGCGCCCTCCTGCACGTAATGGTCGTCATACTCCGGCTCCGCATAGCCATTGCATACCTTCAGGATCACTCTGCCGTGTTCATCCGGCTCAAGAGCCGCTTCTGAATACCAGATCCTGCCGCCTACGCTCAAGTCCATATGGCGTACATGCATATTCATCCTGCACCGCAGCCTGTCGTAATTGATCGATACGTGATACGCAAGAATGTCTGCATGATACGTCTCAACACTCTGCGGCATATTTTTAAACAGCACGCCGTATTTTCGCAAGATCCACTTATAGATGCTGTCCGCGCAGCGCTCAAAGATCAGTCCGGCATCCACAGGCTGCTCCGTTTTCAGTCTGCTTCCGTCCACCTGCGTACACATCTGAAATACAGTATGGCGCGTCAACGGTCTGAGCTCATAATGCCTCGACTCTGCAAGGCTCTCCTCCCGCCCGTCATTGTAGACGTCGCGCTGCTTGAAGATCGCGGAAAGCCGCGTATCGTGGAACTGGCTGTCATTTAACAGCGCCACGATCGTATTTGCATTGATCGGGATCTTTCTGCTGCGCTTCATAAGCTGCTCTACAAGCGCCGCCCTCGGCGTCTTGTATATCCGCTTTGCGAGATTGTCGACATGCTCCATATCTTTGTCAAGCAGCTCCTCCACCTCAGGATAGAGCGGAAGCGGACCGAGCTTCAGCCGGAAATGGCTTTTTATCATATCGCTCCAGCGCCCCGACTTATAAAGCTCATGCCCAAGATCCTCAAAAAGCGTCACCATGGACTTGTCACACAGCTCAAGCGTCGCAAGGATACTGTTTAAGTATCTCGAAAAGCCCGGAAAGTGATTCCACAGTTCCTCGCCCTTGTAGCGCATATCGTGCTCGATCTCGTGCCAGCCCTCAAAAAACATCGTCTTGATCTGTATCTCAAAGGTATCGTCGATGTACATATCCCATGTCTCCGCCGATATTTCATCCTTGAGATACTCCGGCAGGCGAAATACTCCGTTTACCTTTGTCTGCTTAAATTCCGCTTCGCTCCGCTTTGAGGTCGACCATCCGACCAGCTCAAAGGTATTTTCCATGATATGCCGGCATATCTCTATATCATCGTCAAAATAAAGATTGATCCGCACGCCGACAAGATCCTGAAGCTTACGGTGTGCGCCGTATTCTTTCAGTTCAAATTTATTTGCCATTGATGACGCAGTTTTAATTCGGGAAAATACCCGAAAATAAAGTCCGCACTGTTCCAGCCGGTGCGTAATGATCCGCTTTAGATCCTGCTCCACAACAGCAGGGACGTTGACGGCAGCCGCCAACTCCTCTTTTGTAAAAATCACTCGTTCCTGTTCTTTCAATTATTACACCCCATCTTGCATCGCCCCTGATTTCTGAATCATTAAGTGCGAAACACAACAGCGCCATTCCTGTCGAATTCCGAAGTTCATTATACCATATATCAACGCCCGTATACAAGAGGCTGCGCAAGCTCGTTCTCTTCCGTTATCTTCTGCCTGCGCACGCCCCGCCCTTCTCTGCCTCGCGCAGCTTTTTCAGAATACGTTTTTCTGCGCGCGATACCTGCACCTGCGTCATACCGAGGCGTTTTGCCACCTGTACCTGCGTCTGCTCTTCAAAATACCGCAGCCGTATCACCTCCTGCTCCTCTTCGGAGAGAAGCTCTAAAAGCTGTGCGAGCAGCATTCTGTTTAAGAGCGCCTCGTTTCGGTCTGTGCGGTCCGGTATCCGGTCTCCTAAAAGTACGGGCGTACCGTCCCCGCTGTAAACCGTCTGGCTGAGCGACTCTACCTCGCAGACTGCATCCATTGCCAGAACAAGCTCCTCCGCACTGATCCCCGTCTCCTGCGCGATCTCTTCCATCGTCGGTTCTGCGCCCCTTTGTTTTTCCAGCGCTTCGCGCGCACGGAACGCCTTTGCCGCCGCCTCTTTTAAGATACGGCTGACCTTTACGATCCCGTCGTCGCGCAGAAACCGTCTGATCTCTCCGGTGATCATCGGAACCGCATACGTGGAAAAACGTACGTCAAATGATGTGTCGAAATTGTCTATCGCTTTTAAAAGTCCAATACTGCCGATCTGTACCAGATCCTCCTGCTCGCAGCCGCGCCCCGCAAATCGGCGGACTACCGTATATACAAGTCCCATATTTTCCTCTACTATCCGTTCTCTGGCGCTTTTATCCCCTTCGTGTACCCGTTTAAGCAGCTCCAGAGTTTGCTCCATCTGCCAGACCTTTCCTTTCTATCACTCTATCTTCCCGCGCGCGATACGCTTTTGCATAGTGACGCACGTTCCCTCTCCGATGGCAGATTCGACCGAAACGTTATCCATAAACGCTTCCATAAAAGCAAATCCCATGCCTGCCCGATCGCACTCTGCCTTCGTCGTATACAGCGGCTGCATCGCAAGCTCTACGTCCGGTATTCCTTTTCCGAAATCCTGTACCGAGACGCTCAACAGCTCCCCTTCGATCCGGCAGGAGATAACGACGGTATTGACCTTCCCCTCATACCCGTGAATGATCGCGTTTGTGACGGCTTCCGAGACGGCAGTTTTTACATCTGCCACCTCCTCAAGCGTCGGATTGAGCTGCGTCATAAACGCGGCGACCGCCACACGCGCGAACCCTTCGTTGCAGGAACGGCTGTCAAACTCCAATTTCATTTGATTTTGCTGCATGATTTTCTCCCCCTGTTTCATGACAAATTGATCTGCTGAGGCAGCCCCTCATAAATATCAATAACCTTGTAAATTCCCGAAAGCGTCAGTATCCTTCTCATCTGCTCGCTGACGCGGACGGCGATCACCGTTCCCCCCATAAAACGCATCGTCTTATACCGTCCGATGATCATTCCGATCCCCGAACTGTCCATAAATACCGTCCGTGAAAAATCAAACAGTACGCGCCGGATATTTCTTGT
>CATZPU010000207.1 GCA_958422845.1 uncultured Lachnospiraceae bacterium
CGTCCAATGCAGTCAGCGAGGAGATCATTCCGCTGATGCAGGAGGAGAATGCGCTCGTGACGGAGTACGAAAAGCTTCTGGCAAGCGCGGCGATCGACTGGGAGGGCGAGACGCTGAACCTCTCCACGATCATCCCGTATCTGAATCATAAAGATCGCGAAATAAGAAGAAAGGCTGCCGCAAAGGCAAATGAGTTTTACAAGAGCATTGAGGAGCAGCTTGATGAGCTTTATGACAAGCTTGTGAAAAACCGCACGCAGCAGGCGCAGAAGCTTGGTTTTGAGACATACACGGAGCTTGGCTATTGCCGTATGCAGCGCAACAGCTACTGGAGAGAAGAAGTAGAACGTTTCCGTGCGCAGGTCAAAAAGGACTGGGTGCCGTTTGCTGAGGAAATGTGGGAGAACCGCAGAGTGCGTCTCGGACTTGATACGATGTACCATATGGATGAGGGCGTGAGCTTTCCAAATGGCACGCCCAAGCCGACCGGTACGCCGGAGGAGATCTTAAAGAGCGGTCAGGAGATGTACGAGGAGCTTTCACCGGAGACGAAGGAGTTCTTTGACTTTATGATGGACGGCGATCTGTTCGACGTATTTTCACGTCCGCACAAGCAGGTCGGAGGCTATATGACGTACCTGCCGGATTACCATGCGCCGTTTATCTTTGCAAACTTCAACGGAACAGCGGGCGATGTGGACGTTGTGACGCATGAGTGCGGTCACGCATTTCAGGGTTACCTTGCCGGAAAGGACCCGATCTTAGAGCACACAGACATTACGATGGAGACGGCAGAGACGCACTCGATGTCCATGGAGTTTTTCACAAATCCGTGGATGGAGAAATTCTTTGGCAGCCGCGCTTCTGATTTCCTGAAATCACAGCTTGAGGACGCAGTCGTATTCATTCCGTACGGAAGCATGGTGGACGAGTTCCAGCACATCGTATACGATAATCCGCAGCTGACTCCGGCGCAGAGAAAGGAAGCGTGGAAGAAGCTTGAGGCAGAGTATAAGCCGCATATGAAGTATGAGGAGGAGTCCTCCTTCTTTGCAGAGGGCGGTTTCTGGCAGCGTCAGCACCATATTTACAGCTTCCCGTTCTATTATATTGATTATGCGATTGCACAGACAGACGCATTCCAGTATAAGATCTGGATGCAGAAGGATTACCGCGCAGCATGGGAGAGCTATCTTGCTTTCTGTAAATCGAGCGCATCGGACTTCTTTACGAATACGGTAAAGGCAGCGGGACTCGATTCTCCGTTTGAGGAAGGCACGATCGGCAAGATCGTAGAAGGACTGCGGGAAATCTACAAAAATATGTAATTGACGCGAAGCGGCTGCGCAGAAAGCCGCTTCAGCGATTATAACATAGAGGAAAGGGAAGAGATCTCCATGACTGACCGGAACTTCTGGCTGTACATTTTTATACCGGCGGCCGTTTTGTGTATGGCGCTTGGCGCTGCCGCTTTTTTCTACTACCGCGCGCTTCTGATCCGTATGGAACGGCTGCTGCACAGGTATCAGGAGGGATACGGGAAGGAACAGGGGAATGCGGCGCAGGAGATGCTTGCCGAGACGCGCGAATCAAAGCTTGAATCACAGCTTCACAGAATCCTGCGTCAGTCTGCCGCAGCACAGGAGCGTTCGTCGAAGGATCGGGAGAGTCTGGCAGGGCTTTTGTCTGATCTTTCGCATCAGCTAAAGACGCCGCTTGCGAACGTCGTGATGGATGCGGAGCTTTTGCAGGGCGGGGGACTGACGCATCAGGAACAGCTTCAGTTTTCCGTCCATATAGAGGAGCAGGCAAGGAAAATGCAGTGGCTTCTTTCTGCGCTTGTAAAATCCTCCCGTCTGGAGCATGGCATTATGCAGTTTCAGGCAGAGCTTTGCAGCATCAGAAAGACGCTGGCAAAGAGCGTGAGCGCAGTTTACGCGCAGGCGCAGGAAAAGGAGATACAGATCGAGCTTGAAGATTTTGCAGACCGGAAGCTGTACCACAATGAAAAATGGACGGCGGAGGCTTTCGCAAATATTCTGGAAAATGCCGTCAAATACAGTCCAAAAGGCTCCGTTATCCGTGTGGCGGCGCAGCCTCTGGAGTTGTATACAAAAATTGACGTCTGCGATCAGGGATCGGGCGTGCCAAAGGAGGAACGCGCGAAAATTTTTCAGCGTTTTTACCGGTCGGAATCAGTTGCGCAGGAAGAGGGCACGGGACTTGGACTGTATCTTGCACAGGTAATCCTCGCGCAGGAAAAAGGGTACGTTACGTGTACCGAAAATCCGGAGGGCGGAAGCTGCTTTTCCGTATTCCTGCTGAATGAAACGCCGTAAATATCGGAACAAAAGTGTACTCCGTACACTCCCACAGTTTTATACAGCTTTCACAAAAGGATCCTGACAATTTTGTCAGGATTTTTTTGCGCGCTGTCAGGGTATTGTCAGGAAGGCAGTGTAAACTGTAAAATATAAGAACGGGGCAAAAGAAGCAGAAGGTTTTGCTGCGCTGCCGTTCGTAAAAACAGCAGGAGGGGATCTTATGGAGATTTTAAAGACAGAAGGATTGAAGAAATATTATGGGAGCGGCAGCAATCAGGTCAAGGCGCTCGACGGCGTGGATCTGTCCGTAGAAGAGGGAGAGTTTGTTGCGATCGTGGGTACGAGCGGCAGCGGAAAGTCAACGCTTCTGCACATGCTCGGCGGACTCGATTATCCGACCGAAGGCAGGGTGACGGTGGACGGTAAGGATATTTTTAAGCTGAAGGAGACGGAGCTGACGATCTTCCGCCGCAGGAATATCGGATTCATTTTCCAGAGCTACAACCTCGTTCCCGTGCTGAACGTGTACGAAAATATCGTGCTTCCGATCGAGCTTGACGGCAGCAGACCGGACAAAGCGTTTGTGCGTGAGGTGATGGAATCGCTTGGCATCTATGAAAGACGTTTTGCAATGCCGAATCAGCTCTCCGGCGGACAGCAGCAGAGAGTCGCGATCGCGCGTGCGCTTGCAGCGAAGCCCGCCATCGTCCTTGCAGACGAGCCGACTGGCAACCTTGACTCGCGCAATTCGCAGGAGGTTATGGGACTTCTGAAAGTCACAGGCGAGCAATTCGGACAGACGATCATCATGATTACGCACAACGAGCTGCTGGCGCAGCTTTGCAGCCGCGTTGTCCGCATTGAGGACGGAAAAATCTGGAGGTGACTGCTATGAAAAATAATAATCAGAAGGTAATCAGCCGGCTTTCCTCCAGAAGCCTCAAAAATAGCAGGATGCGCAATACGTTTGCCGTGATCGCGATCGCACTGACCTGCACGCTTTTTACGGCGCTTGCTTCGATGGGGATCGGAATGATGCAGGTGATGCAGGAGCAGACGATGCGCGAGGTTGGCGGCAAATTCCATGCAGGACTGAAAAATGCAACGAAAGAACAGATGGAATCGGCTGTAAAGGACGAACGGGTAGTCAGCTATTCGTGGAATCAGCTCATCAGTGTTCTGGATAATATCATAAAACGAAGCGCGGAGCTTCGTTATCCGCAGGGAGAACAG
>CATZPU010000208.1 GCA_958422845.1 uncultured Lachnospiraceae bacterium
ATACATCTGTCGCTGACGGAAAAGGCAGAGCCGATCGTGAATTCGATAGAGACATTCTGGAGAAAATTTGAAACGGATATTTTTGCAGGTGTTTCAGATACAGAGCTTGCGGCATTTATCCGTGTGAGCGATCAGATGAAAGTGAATATTGAAGCGGCAGTGAAAAGGAGAGGATAGAGATGAAAGATGACAAGGATTTTCTGGCGAAAGAGCCGGTCGGGAAGCTTCTGCTGAAGCTGGCGTTCCCGACGGTAACGGCACAGATCATCAATATGCTTTATAACATCGTAGACCGTATTTATATCGGACGTATTCCGAAGATCGGGGCAATGGCGCTTACGGGCGTCGGCGTGTGCATGCCTCTTATTATGATCGTGTCTGCTTTTGCAGCTCTTGTGGGGTACGGCGGCGCGCCGCGGGCGTCTATTTTCATGGGGAAGGGTGATCGCGATTCGGCAGAGCAAATACTCGGCAACTGTTTTTGTGCGCAGCTCATCATCTCTGCGATCCTGACGGCAGCGCTGTTTTTGTGGAACAGGGATTTTCTTCTGGCGTTCGGCGCAAGTGAAAATACGATCGAATACGGCGTACAGTATATGAATATCTATGTGATCGGAACCGTTTTTGTGCAGCTCACGCTTGGAATGAACATGTTTATCACTGCGCAGGGTTTTGCAAAGACGGGTATGCTCTCTGTGCTGATAGGAGCCGTATCAAATATCGTTCTTGATCCGGTGTTTATTTTCGGATTTGGTATGGGGGTACAGGGAGCCGCTCTGGCGACGATCATTTCACAGGCGTTTTCCTGTATCTGGGTGCTTTCGTTCCTCTTTGGAAAAAGGACAACGCTTAAGATTCGCAGAAAGAATCTGCTCTTGCGCAGAAAGATCATTCTTCCGAGTCTGGCATTAGGGCTTTCCGTGTTTATCATGCAGGCGAGCGAGAGCGTCATCTCAGTCTGCTTTAACTCTTCCTTATTAAAATACGGCGGCGATGTAGCGGTCGGGGCAATGACGATCCTGACGAGCGTGATGCAGTTTGCGATGCTGCCGCTTCAGGGACTCGGTCAGGGCGCGCAGCCGATCATCAGCTACAACTACGGCGCAAGAAATGTCAGCCGTGTCAAAGAGGCATTTTGGCTTCTGCTTAAAGTAAGCCTCTGTTATGCAGCCGTTTTGTGGGCGGCAATAGAACTTTTCCCGCAGGTATTTGCCGGTATGTTTACTTCGGACGCACAGCTTCTTCTGTTTACGAAGAACGCGCTGCGCATCTATATGGCGTGCATGGTGCTGTTCGGCATCCAGATCGCGTGCCAGATGACGTTTACCTCGCTTGGCAGGGCGAAAGCGTCGATCGTCGTAGCGGTCATGCGTAAATTTATCCTGCTGATCCCGTTTATTTATATCATGCCGCAGCTTTTAAAGGGGAATCAGACAATGGCAGTCTATCTGGCAGAGCCGGTGGCGGATTTCTTCGCCGTAGCTTTTACGATCGTGTTGTTTACGTTCCAGTTCAAAAAGGCGCTGTGTCAGATGAAGAGCTGAAGAAATGCTACCGATAACCAAGCAGCATCAGGAGGAAAAATATGTCGCAGCTGACCAAGAATGCAATCAAAACTTCGTTTATCAAACTGCTCAATCAGACAGCGTTTGATAAGATCACGGTAAAGGATATTGTCAAGGACTGCGGGGTAAACCGCAATACATTTTATTACCATTATCAGGATATTTACGAGCTGCTTCGGGAGATCTTGTCGGAGGAGACGGAAAAAGCGGCATCCTGCGTACACGATTATAATACGTGGCAGGAAGCGATCCTGGAGGCGACGGCATTCGTGCGCCAGAATAAAAAGGCGGCATATCACCTGTACAATTCGATCAGCCGCCGCGATATGGAAAAGTACCTCTACTATGTGACGGGAGAGGTCATGATGGACTTTGTAGGGAAGCAGGAGGGCGCCGGTCAGGTGTGCGAAGAAGACCGCAGGCTGATCGCGGACTTTTACAAATGCGCGCTTGTCGGATTGTTTCTGGAATGGATGGACCGCGGGATGAAGGAAGATCCGGAAGCGTTTGTTGAACGGATTACCGTTTTGATGGAGGGCAGCATCCGCAGCATTTTGCAGCGAAGCATCTGCAATCCCTCTTGAAAATCAGACAAACATGCAGATATGCCTAAAAAACAGACAGCGGATACGCAGTGTACAAAAATTGTGCACTGCGTATTTTTTATCCATGGAAAAGAAACGGCTTCGGGTGCATACTGTCCATCGTAGAAGAAAGAGGGGGTGAACCTTTATGGAACTGATCAAGAGAGCAAAAAATGCCTACATTGCGATATCTGTGCTGATGTTAGTGATCGGCGGCTGCCTGATCGTCTGGCCAAAGACCTCGCTGTCTGTTTTCTGTACCGTAACAGGGATTGCCATGATCGTATTCGGGATCGTTAAGCTGCTCGGTTATTTTTCAAAAGATCTGTACCGTCTGGCTTTTCAGTTCGATCTCGCGCTTGGAATACTATCTGTACTGTTCGGCATTGTCATTATGATCCATCCGCACGGGCTGATCGCTTTTGTGCCTGTGCTGATGGGAATTTTTGTAATGCTTGACGGTGTGTTCAAGATACAGACGGCTCTGGACGCGAGACAGTTCGGGCTTAAGGCGTGGTGGATGGTGCTGCTGCTTGCCATATGCTCCGGCGGTTTCGGGCTGCTTCTGGTGCTCAATCCGTTTGAGGGGGCGGTTGCCCTGATGATCCTTCTCGGCGTCACCATGGTAGCGGACGGTATCCAGAATCTTCTGGTCGTTCTTTATACGGTACAGTCGACGCGGGGAGAGTAAGGAAAGCTATGGGAATGCTTCAGCGATCATTTTGACTAGGAGGAAGAAGCATGCTGAAATTTGGAAAAAAGGTCGTCAAATACAGGATACCGATCTTTATCTTAAGTCTTTTGCTCCTGCTTCCGGCAGGATACGGGTATATCAATACGAGGATCAATTACGATATTCTCTCGTATCTGCCCGGAGAGATCGAGACGATGAAGGGACAGGATATTCTTGCTGACGAATTTGGGACAGGAGCTTATTCCATGTTTGTCTGTGAAGGCATGGACAACAAGGATGTGGCGAAGCTGAAAGAAAAAATGGAGCAGGTCGATCATGTCAATAAGGTGATCTGGTACGATTCCTTTTTTGACCTGAGCATGCCGATGGAAATGCTTCCGCAGAAGGTACTCGATATCTTCAATTCCGAGGATTCCACGATGATGTTCATTATCTTTGATACGACGACCTCGGCAGATGAAACGATGGACGCGATCAAGGAGCTGCGCGCCATAGCAGGAAAGCAGTGCTTCTTAAGCGGAATGTCTGCAATCGTTACCGATACGAAGGAACTTGCGGAAAAAGAGGTGTTCGCATACGTTGTGATCGCCGTGATCCTGTCGGCCATCGTGCTGTCGATCTGTATGGAGTCGTTTTTGATTCCGGTGCTGTTTCTGCTTGGCATCGGCATTGCGATCGTATACAATCTCGGAACGAATAT
>CATZPU010000209.1 GCA_958422845.1 uncultured Lachnospiraceae bacterium
TGCGCCTGCGGAATGATGAGCGCAGGCAGAACGAAAAATACTGCAAAGGATGTCCGCAGGCAGAACAAAAAATCAGTGACTGGAAAAGCAGTCAGGGAGGAGAATACAGGATGCTGGAATGCAGAAATGTGACGAAAACATATGTCCGCAAGACAGCCGTTGACGGTGTGTCTTTTAAGATCGAACCGGGCAGGGTATACGCGATGCTCGGCCCGAACGGTAGCGGAAAGACGACGCTGATGAAGATGGCGGTAGGGCTTGTAAAGCCGACGTCGGGAGGTTTTTATTATAAGGGAGAGGCGGTCGGACAGAAGAGCCGCGAGGAGATCGCGTATATGTCTACAGAACCGTATTTTTATAACTGGATGACGATCCGTGATGTGGAGCGGTATTACGCGGATTTCTTTGCAGATTTTTCAACAGAGCGTTTTCGCAAGCTGATGGAGCGGATGGAGCTTACGCATGATATGAAAACAAAGGCGCTGTCTTCCGGTATGATGGCAAAGCTCAAGATCGCCGTTACGATGGCGAGAGACGCGAAGATCTATATGCTTGACGAACCGTTAAACGGCATCGACCTGCTGGCGCGTGATGAGATCATCACAAGCATCGTAGAAGCGATCCGGCCGGATGTGGCGCTTGTGGTGTCGAGCCATCTCGTCGACGAACTGGAACGGGTGGTAGATACAGCGATCTTCATGAAAAACGGTCATCTCGTGGAAATGTGTACGGCAGAGGATCTTCGCATAGAGCAGGGAAAATCGATCGTGGATAAGTACCGCGAAATTTACGGACACGGAGGGGAACAGACATGTTAAAGCTGATGAAATATGAATTTAAAAAGACGATGTTTTCCAAGCTGATCCTGCTGGTGGTCACTGTGCTTGCGGAGGCGGCGTTTCTGGTCGGCGTCTTTGGCGAGTGGGAGAGAGCGCTTGGCGTAGGTATGACGGGGCTTATGTTCTGCGCGATGGTCGGCGTTTTTTATATCGGAATTGAGAGCCTGCTCGTTTTTCACCGTGATCTGAATACGAAACAGAGCTATATGCTCTTTCTGACGCCGAAAAACAGCTATCAGATATTGGGGGCAAAGGTGCTGGAAAACGGTATTTCCATCTTTTTGACGGGAATATTTTATCTGGTGCTCGGTGCCATCGATTGGGCGATCGCCGTTTTGCGCATCGGCGGTGTGAAGGAATTTCTTGACATTGTCGATCAGGTGCTTGCGAGCATTCATATCGAGATCAACATCCGTTTTATTGATACGCTGTCTGTACTGTGCATGCTGCTTGCAAGCTGGCTGATGGCTGTCGTGATCGGCTATCTTGCGATCATCTTGTCCGCTACCGTATTTGCAGGCAAGCGGTTCAGCGGTCTTATCAGTTTCCTTTTGTATCTTGTGATCGGATGGGGCTGCGGCGAGGTGCTGAATCTCCTTCCGCTGGATGACTTTATGACGGTTACTTCGACCGCATATTTCATACTGACGGCAGCGACGTTCGCGCTCGTAGCGCTGATGTATGGAATTGCAGGATGGATCATGGAACGAAAATTAAGTGTATAAAGAAAAAAGGGGTGTTGCAAAATCCATCGGAACCCGTATTTTGCAGCACCCTTTTTATAGAAGATGAAAAATGTTAAAGTGATCGTATATCGGCAGTGAGTGCGTCGACTTCCTGCTGCGTCGTGCTCCAGCTTGTGCAGAAGCGCACGCAGCTATGTGTATCGTCTACTTTTAATTCGTATTCAAAGATATATTTTTGCGCCAGTTTTTCCATGACGCTGTTTTCCAGTACGACGAACTGCTGGTTCGTGGGGCTGTCAATATAGGAGGGGATTCCTTTTTTGGCAAAGGCTTCTTTGATCTGCATTGCGTAGGAAACCGCCTGCTTTGTGATCTCAAAGTACAGTCCGTCATGGAACAGCGTATAAAACTGAAGTCCGAGCAGCCAGCCCTTTGCGAGCATAGCGCCGTTTTGTTTGATGTAGCTGCGGAAATCTGTGGTGAGCTGATTGTTTGTGATCACGACTGCTTCGCCGAACAGCGCGCCGCATTTTGTGCCTCCGCAGTAGAATACGTCTGCAAGGCGGGCAATATCTGCAAGTGTCACATCATTGTCTTTAGCTGCAAGACCGTACCCCATTCTGGCGCCGTCAATGAAAAGGTACATACCGTATTCGCGGCAGACGCGGGAGATGTCCTCTAATTCCTGTCTGGAATAGACGGTACCGAACTCGGTCGGAAATGACAGATACACCATGCGCGGCTGTGTGATGTGCTCTTTGATACCGCTTGTGCGGTAAAGCTCGGCTTCTGCGGCGATCTGTCTTGCAGTGATCTTTCCGTCCTTAGCGGGAAGCGCATGGATCTTGTGCCCCGTATTTTCGACGGCGCCTGTCTCGTGCGTATGGATATGGCCGCTGTCGGCGCTGATGACGCTTTGGTACGGGCGCAGCGCAGAGGCAATAACAGTATAATTTGCCTGTGTGCCGCCGAGCAGATAGTGGATCTCGCAGTCCGGACAGTCCAGATATTTTTTGATTTCTTTCGATGCTTTTTCGCACCATTCGTCGAGTCCATAACCGCCGAAACTTTCATGGTTCGTTGCGGAAAGAGCCTCAAGGATCTGTGGATGTGCGCCGTGGTTGTAATCGTTGTTGAATCGTATCATGTGTTTCTCTCCTTCTCCTGATTTTTGCACGCTGCGGCAAATCTGCGGATATATAGAAGTGTAACAGTTCAGCCATTACGCCGCAGAAAGATATTGAAAATGCAGTCTGCATTTCGGTATAATAAAAATATTTCACTGTGAAAGTCAAACTGTAAATATTTTAGTACGACGCAGGAGAAAAGTCAAACCCGTATTCCATACGGGAGCAGAGGATATGCAAAAAGGACGGAGGAAAACAAAATGGAAATAAGAAGAGCGCGGCAGGATGATCTGCGGGAGCTTTTAGATATTTATAATTATGAGGTGAAAAACGGCGTGGCTACGTTTGATCTGGAGCCGAAGACGCCGGAGCAGTGGCAGGTATGGTTTGACGCGCATAATGTGGATAACCATCCGCTTTATGTGGCGCAGGTTGGAAAACGGATCGCAGGGTACGTCAGCCTGTCGCCGTATCGGGAAAAAGAGGCGTACAGGACGACGGTAGAGCTGTCTGTCTATATTGCGCCGGATTTCAGAAGGCAGGGCGTTGCGGCATCTTTAGTGGAATTTATTCTGGAGGAGGCAAGGCGCGATGAGACGATCCACAATGTCGTCTCAGTCATCACGAGCGGAAATGAGGCGAGCTGCCGCCTGCATAGGAAGTTCGGATTTGATTTTTGCGGAACGATACCGGAGGTTGGGGTAAAATTCGGCAGGAAGCTTAGTATCGATAATTATAGTTTGAGAGTCTGAAAGTGGATAGATATTATCATGTATGGTAAGCAGCTATGGCGGCAGTGCAGCAGCACTTTGCGGCTGTATGAAGTTTGACGGAGGAAGGATATGTACCGGATATTTATTGTAGAAG
>CATZPU010000210.1 GCA_958422845.1 uncultured Lachnospiraceae bacterium
AAATGTCTCTCTCTGCGGCATACTGCAAGATCCCGTACAGCGGCGGCGTCACCATACCCTCCTGCACGGTCGTGATCCCGTAGCCCGCATAGATCTCCTGCACCTGCGCAAATTGCTGCATAATATCTTCTATATCAGGCATCGGCATACGGCTGCGGAACTGCACAAACGCATTTTCTTCCATGTAACCGTCCGGCTCTCCCGCTCCTTCTTCGCCTTTGCCGCATCTGTTTTGGCTCTGCATGTCCTGAGCCTGCATTTCGTTATGGCGTTCCTGCCGGTCTTTCATGCGTCCATAACGTCCGCCCTGCGGATCTTTTGTCTCATTCGTGATCCCCTGCTGCAAAAGCCCCATCGAGTTCGTTACGCCCATGTGGGAGGACGCATGGACGATCACGATCGGATGCTCCGTACTTATCCGGTCAAGCAGCGTTTTATCGGGATGCCTTTTCTCAGCAAGGAAATTGTGATCATAATTTACTCCTGTCACCCAATGTCCCTTTGGTATCTCGTTTTTGCGGATAAATGCTTTCAGCAAACGCTCAATATCTTCAAAATCTTCGGCTTTTGACAGATCGCACTGTGCCAGTGAGGTCGCCAGTCCCGAAAAATGGCTGTGTCCGTCAATAAATCCCGGAAGCATCGTTTTGCCCTGCAGGTCGATACAGACGGTATCCGGCTCTCTTTCTGAAAGCACCTCTTCATCTGTACCCGTTTTTCTGATCCTGCCGTTTTGAATGGAGACTGCCTGCACCTGCGGACGCGTCTCGTCCATAGTAAGAATCACGCCATTATAATAGATCACTGTCTTGTTATCCTCTTCCCTACGTTTATATTCGGATCGTCTCTCCATCTGATCTCTCCTTATCTGATGATGTCATTTTTGAAATCCCCAGGTTCAATGCAATACAAAATACGAGGGCAAATACTGCTCCAAATACGTTCTGGATCACTCTCAGACTCATTGCGCCTGTAAGCCCGTACGCATTTGCCGCGATCGCCAGTGCGCCGAATGTATTAAATACTGCCTGCCATCCGTATTTTACAGAAAAACCGACGCCTATCCCGCCAATGATGCCGATGTATGCGTAAATAGACGGCGGAAGCACGTAATACAGGATCAGGAAAATAAATACGCCTGCCACATTCCCGATAAGCCTGCCGCCTACGCGCGCCTTCATATCCTCTGTAAACGGAAGGATCACCGACATTGCCGCGATCCCTGCCCACATTGCACGCGGCATATGGCACACCTCTGCAATACATACGACAAGCGGAACGCAGATGATCTGGCAAAGCTGCCAGCGTGTCCTCGCTGATTCCGGACGGAACGCGCGCAGCGTCTCCTTGATACCATTTTTATATTCGCGTCCCGCATGATTTCTGTAAAATACGAAACATACAAGAACGGCTCCGACCGCCAGTCCGATAAGCCGCTGTCTGTATACAGCTCCCGAAACATCATAGCCGTACAAAAGCAGGTAGCCAAGAACGAGCGTCGACTGATTGAACATAAACGGATTGTGACAGCCAAGCAGCATAAGCACTCCGACCGCCGCTATATTGATCAGCATTCCCACAAACGGGCCTGCTGCATTCGCAGCGTGCGGTCCGACTGCCATGATAACAAAAAATCCTGCAAGCAGTGCGGTCGACTGCCCTGTATGCATGCCGAAATCTGCGTTTTTAAATACCATCAGGCAAAGAAGCACCACAACTCCGACTATACTGTTGTCATTTCCGAAAGCCAGACTGTATATCGTGACAAACCCGAAACAAAACGCCATCGTTATCATGATCTTGAACAGATATACCGCAATATGACGCCATTTTTCCTTCGCGCTCTTACTGTTTCGTATCACTGCCTTTGAACCTGCCTGATTCAGCTGCAATTCCTGATAGAATGTCATTACTCATCCTCCTCCAGAATCTGTACGCACACACCGATCAGGTTCGGTCCAAGATGCGCCGCAAGCGCACAGCCAAGCGTTCCCGTCATTACATGAGAGGCTGCGCTTAGTTCCTCAAGAACCTTCTCCTTCAGACCGTCAAGCAGGTGCTCGTCTCCGCCGTTTACGAAATACAGCCTGTATTTTTTATGCTCTCCCAATGCCTGCACCGCATGGCTTTTCAGCCGTCCGACTCTCTGCTTTCTTCCTCTGACCTTTTCGATCGGAGTGATCACACCGTCTTCATCAAATGTCAGGATCGGCATGATATTCAGGAAATTACCTGCAATTGCAGCAGCTTTCCCTATTCTTCCTGATTTCTGCAAAAATTCAAGCGTATCGATTCCAAAGTACGGAAACGTATTGTTTTTCAGCACTTCCAGACGGTTCGGAATCTGCTCCCATACAAGAGTTCCCGCTTCCACCTCGTCGATCAGCTCGATCAAAAGCGCGCCCTCTGCAAGACTTGCCATTCCCGAATCAAAAACATAACATTCAAGCTGCTCGCATTCTTCACACAAAAGACGACACATATTCCACGTACCGGAGATGGCAGAGGACATCGTGATAAGCACCGCCTTATTATACCCATTTTCCAAAACTGCTTTCAGTACCTTCTCAAGCGCCTCTCCCGTCGGCAGTGATGTAACAGGGAGATTCCCCTGCCTTTGCTGCTCATAAATGTCCTCCGGCGTAATATCCACGCCGTCAAGGTACTCCTTTCCCTGAGACGTCACCGTTACCGGCAGAACAAACACATTCTCCTTTTCCAAAATCTCTTTCGGAAGATCTGCACAGGAATCTGCAATAAAAGCTATTTTTTCGTACATACTTTTTAACCTCTCTCTTTTGCTGTTTTTCGTTTACTGTTATCCTCTATTGGAAGGCGGACCGTGAAACGGCAGCCGCCGTATTCCCTGTTTTTGGCTTCGATCGTACCGCTGCTGCTGTCTACGATCCTTTTTACGAGCGCAAGACCAAGCCCGTTGCCGTCTATTTTATGGGAGCCGTCCGCCTGATAGAACTTATCAAAGATCCTGTTCTTTACTTCCGTATCGATCCCCGGACCTTCATCTTCAACAAGGAATCTTACATCGTCCCGCTCTTTTTTCAGGGACAGTGTTATCGTTCCCTTTTCCGGACTAAATTTAACTGCATTGTCGATCAGGTTCACCCATACGTGCATCAGCAGCCCCTCATTTCCGAAATAGCAGATGTTGTCCATATCCACCTGAAATCCGATCTCTTTTTCTGTCCATTTCGTTTCCAGAGAAAGAATCGCCTGTCTGATCTGCTCGTCCAGACGGTAGGACGCTTTCTTTGTCGGGATATTCTGGTTTTCCAGTTTGGAAAGCAGAAGAATATTTCCGACAAGCCCGGAGAGCCGTCCCGTATTAAATAATATCTTATTGACGTATTCATTCTGTTCTTCGGAAAGCTCATCGCCCTGAAGAAGCATTGTATACCCTTCGATCGCATTGATCGGCGTCTTAAATTCATGCGAAACGTTCGAGACGAAATCTGTCTGCAAAAGCTCTGTCGCTCTCAGCTCCTGCGTCATTACATTGAA
>CATZPU010000211.1 GCA_958422845.1 uncultured Lachnospiraceae bacterium
CTGTATACAGAAATAAACTGCCCCGGCACGCTGGCTCCTGCAATTTTCTCTGTCTTAAGCCACATACTGAATATTCCGGCAGCGATCTCCTCCTGTGAAAGGATAGCCGCCTGCTCTCTGAATTTTTCCGCCATTTTTCTTCTCCTGCCTTTTGCTTAGCGATTCTGCAAAGCGCCGTTGATATCTGCGATCATATCGATCACTGCCTGACGGCTTGCCTGCGCAAAATTCTCCGCGCCGAATGATGCATATTTTTCCTGCTTATATGCTGCGATAATCCCTCTCGAAGAATTAACGATCGCTCCGAGTCCGTCCTCATTGAAATAATGAACGAGATCCTCCGCCTTGCCACCCTGAGCGCCGTAGCCCGGCACAAGAATAAAGGATTTCGGCATCACGCGGCGCAGCACCTTTCCCATCTCCGGATAAGTAGCTCCGACAACGGCTCCGATATAGCTGTATTCCTCTCCCATAAAGGAATCCGCCCACTCTGCCACCTTTTCACCGACAAGCTCATACAGCGGCTTTCCGTTTACGAGCTGATCCTGAAACTCTCCGCTTGACGGATTGGACGTCTTTACAAGAATAAAAAGTCCCGTCTTTTCCTCTTTGCATACATCGATAAACGGCTTTATGCCGTCTGTTCCAAGATACGGATTTACTGTGGCAAAATCCTCGCCAAACGGCGTGAGCATGCTGCCGCCTACTTTGACCTTTCCAAGATGTGCCGTCGCATACGCCGCAGATGTAGAACCGATATCTCCGCGCTTTACGTCGCCGATCACCACGAGTCCCTTTTCCTTGCAGTAATCTACCGTTTTCTTAAATACTGCAAGTCCCGGAAGTCCAAACTGCTCATACATGGCGATCTGCGGCTTCACTGCCGGAATCAGGTCATAAATCGCATCTACGATCGCCTTATTGTACTGCCATACCGCCTCGGCAGCGCCTTCCAGCGTCTCGCCAAATTCTGCATACGCTTTCTTTGTGATATGCTCCGGAATGAATCCAAGCATCGGATCCAGTCCCACAACAACCGGTGCATTTGTCTTTTTAATGTTTGCGATCAATTTCTGAATCATAATCTTCCTCCATGTTTTCGTATTTCTGTATTTATTGTAGCATACGTCCCGACCGCCCCGCAAGCGGATTTATCTTCCGGCAGTCAGATACGCCCTGCCGTATTTCCACACGCCGCACACGGCGTAAGAGATGAAATGAAAGCCCGCTCCTACAGCTGAAAAGCCCGCATATCGGTATGCCTTGTACGTCATTTTTGCAGACTTTAACTTATTGCCTGATTTTCCGCTGTCGGTCAGCCTGTATTTCAGAAGCGGCTCATTGACCGCCACCGCCCTGCCGTATTTTTTCAGAATGCCCAGCCACGTAATATAATCCTCATGGCTGTCCTCATGACACATCGGAAATTCGCGCGCCGCCTGCGTGCGCACGAGCACGGACGAACAGTTGATGCAGTTGTGGTGCAGAAGCGAACGATACGTGATCTCCTCCCTCACAGGGATCACACGCCCCGTAAGCTCTCCGTCCGGCGTCACAAGCTCCCGCCCCGTCGAACACAGCACCGCATGTTCCTTTTCTATAAGCGCAAGCTGCTTTCCAAGCTTGCCTTTTTCCCACCAGTCGTCTGCATCGAGAAACGCCACATATTTTCCGCGCGCGAGCGAAACGCCGCGGTTTCTCGTCGCAGCGGCTCCCATATTCTTTTCATTTTTCAGGTAACGCACCTGCGCATTGTTCTCGTAGCGCTTCATGACATCGTCAAGCGCGTCCGGCGACTGATCGTTTAAGACAAGGATCTCAAGCGGCTGTTTCCGCGCAGATGCACTTTTCTCTGACGACGAAAGCTCCTGCGCAAGCGCCGAATCGACTGCCTGACAGACTGTATCGGCGCAGCGATACGCCGGAATCACTACAGAAACTAAAATATTTTCCTGTCCGTTATTTCCCATTTGCCCCTCTCTTCTTATCCTGATCTTGTCCGTTATTTTCCGCATCCGGCCGCTTCGATGCGGCAGTTACCTGCCATTTCTCCACGCCCTCCGTATTTTCCTTCTGGAAAAGGATCTTGATCGTTGTAGCGATAAGCTGCAGGTCAAGTACAAAGGAATAGTTTTCGATATAAGTCAGATCAAGCTTCAGCTTGTCATACGGCGTCGTATTGTACTTTCCGTATACCTGCGCATATCCGGTAAGCCCTGCCTTTACTTTCAGCCGGTACGGAAATTCCGGAATATCCTTCGTATACTGCGCCGCGATCTCCGGTCGCTCCGGTCTTGGTCCGACAAGCGACATGTCGCCGATAATGATATTGAGCAGCTGCGGAAGCTCGTCAAAATGAATGTTGCGCAGCACCTTTCCGATCGGCGTCACGCGGCTGTCTCCCTTCATTGCAAGACGTGCGCCTTCTTTCTCCGAATCCACGCGCATGCTGCGGAATTTATACAGCATAAATACTCTTCCGTCTTTTGTCAGTCTCTCCTGACGGTAGAATACGGGACCGCCGTCGTAGCATTTGATCAGGATCGCGATCAGCAGGAAAAGCGGCGACAAAAGCACAAGCATAAGCGCCGAGCAGACCACATCGAAAATACGCTTGACTACCTGCTTTTCCACCGTAAGACCGCAGTTGCGGAACAGCAGAAGCGGCGTGTCAAACAGATGTATCTTTTCTGAGCTCATGATCATAATATCCGATATCTTCGGCTGACAGTAACAGCGCTTATTCTGCTCAAAACAGTATTTCAAAAACAGATTGCGCTCGTGCGACGGAATATCCCCGATCATGACCGCCTCGTACTTCGGGATCTCCTCTTTGATCCGCTCAACGCCTTCCTTTAAAGAGATCGTAGCGGAAATATGGTACTTATCCTTTCGCTCAGCCATTTTTTTCATAAGGCTCTTCGGACTTAATTTTCCATATATCAGCAGTATCTCATGCGGCGGATATATCTTCGCATAGATCAAACGCATCACAAATACCCACACGATCACTGCGACAAGATTCACTGATGTCACACGCAGCATCGGCGCGATATACTGCAAAAATCTCCATCTTCCGATCAGCGCAAGCTGCAAGTATGCGATCGCATTGACGAGCAGCACGGAAAATATCTGCGACAGAAGTACGTCAAGCACCCTCTGGTAGCCGACCTTAAACGCTCCGAACAGCTTGGAGATAAGCACGACCATCAGCGCGTACAAAACGATCAGCGCCCAGTGCCCCCAGTAACCGTATCTTCTTCCGATGATTTCTTTTACGTGGTACGTCTCAAACCACGCATATGCGAACGCTCCTGTCTGCACTGCCACGATCAGCACAGACGCCAGAAACATCATAAGTCTTTTATATCGTTCTCTTTTTCTCACTTGGTTTCACTCCTCTTTTGCTTCACCATATTCACCATATTATAAAACACTTCCAAACAAATGACAACCTTCTGAGGGAAAATGGTATTTAGGAAAATATTAAGATTTTCC
>CATZPU010000212.1 GCA_958422845.1 uncultured Lachnospiraceae bacterium
CAAAAAAATGCACAAAAAACCTACCATTTTTCAAAAAAGTAGTGTATAATTTATCCATAAGCACTTTTTACAGGGAGGAAGTATTATGGCTAAAGAAATGATTGCAATGCTTCTTGCTGGCGGACAGGGTTCACGCTTATACGCTCTGACCCGGAAGCTTGCAAAACCTGCAGTTCCATTCGGTGGAAAATATCGTATCATCGACTTTCCGCTTTCGAACTGCGTCAATTCAGGTATCGATACCGTAGGTATTCTTACACAGTATCAGCCGCTTGTGCTGTATGAATACATCGGAAACGGACAGCCGTGGGATCTCGACAGGCTCCACGGAGGCGTTCATGTGCTGCCGCCGTATCAGCAGGCATCCGGTTCTGACTGGTATAAGGGAACAGCGAATGCAATCTACCAGAATCTCGCATTCATCGAGCGATATGATCCGGAATATGTGATCATCCTTTCCGGCGACCAGATCTGCAAGCAGGATTACAGCGATTTCCTTAAATTCCATAAGGAAAAGGGCGCTGAGTTCAGTGTGGCTGTCATGGAGGTTCCGTGGGAGGAGGCGTCCCGCTTCGGACTGATGGTCGCTGATGAGAATGACAAGATCACAGAGTTTCAGGAGAAGCCGAAGAATCCGAAGTCTAATCTGGCTTCTATGGGTATTTACATCTTCAACTGGGACATCCTGAAAAAATACCTGACAGAAGATGAGGCAGATCCGAATTCAGAGAATGACTTCGGAAACAATATCATTCCGAATCTGCTCCGCGACGGAAGAAAGATGTACGCATATCATTTCAGCGGTTACTGGAAAGATGTCGGAACGATCAGCTCGCTCTGGGAAGCAAACATGGAGGTGCTCGATCCGGAGCACAGCGGCATCGACCTTTTCGATGAGGACTGGAAGATATACAGCCGCAACAGCGGTATGCCGGGACACAAGATCAGTGCAGGCGCTGTAGTAGAGAATTCCATGATCACAGACGGATGCCGCATCAAGGGAACGGTTAAACATTCTATCCTGTTCTCCGGCGTTACGGTAGAAGAAGGCGCTGTGATCGAGGATGCAGTAGTTATGGGCGGTTCCGTGATCAGATCGGGCGCCGTAGTGAAACACTGTATCATTGCCGAGCAGGTAACGGTCGGAGAGAATGCTGTTGTCGGAGCGATGCCGGAGGGTAACGAAAATGGCGTTGCCACAGTAGGACCGGGCGTTGTGATCGGTGAAAATGCAAAGATCGGACCGAATGCTATGGTAGAGAATAATGTAGAAGGTGGTGGCGAACAATGGTAAATGCTAAGACGAGTGCACTCGGTATTATTTTTCCGAACAATTATGATCTGCTTGTACCGGAGCTTGTGAACGTGCGTCTGATGGCTTCCATACCTTTTGCAAGCCGTTACCGCATGATTGACTTTATCCTCTCAAGCATGTCAAACTGCGATATTGACAATATTTCCGTAATGGTAAACAACAACTACCATTCTCTGATGGATCATCTCGGTTCCGGCCGTGAATGGGACCTCGTTCGCAAGAACGGCGGACTGAATATTTTCCCGCCGTATTCAGAGAAGGAGTCCACGCGCTATACAGGACGTATCAGCGCACTTGCAAGTCTGCTTGAGTATCTGCGTGAGCAGAAAGAAAAATACGTTGTTATGGCAGATGCGAGCATCGCGGTAAACTTCGATTTTAAGGATATGATTCGCAATCATATCGAGACCGGCGCTGATGTCAGCATCGCTTACAATGAGCAGGAGCTTCCGGAAAGCTTTATGCGCACATCAGATAACAGCAAGGGACTGTACTATACATTTAATGTTGAGGATGGAAGAATTACGAAAATATACGTAAATCCGAAAACTCCGGGCGTACAGAATTTCTCGATGGGTATCTATGTGATCGATCGTGAGCTTCTGATCGATATGGTCAATACGGCGTTCGTGCGCGGACAGGAGCACTTTAACCGCGACGTACTGCTTACACAGCTCAATAAGCTCAATGTACAGGCGTATAAGTACGAAGGCTACGTAGCGCGTATTACAGGCATCAAGAGCTATTACGATGAGAATATGAAGCTTCTGGACGACTACAACCTCGATGCACTTTTCTCAGGCTCAAAGATATACACGAAGATACGCGACGACAACCCGACGAGATACATTAACGGATGCAGTGCGAAAAATGTAATGATCGCCGACGGTTGTGTGATCGAGGGAGAAGTAGAGAACAGTATCCTTTTCCGTGGCGTAAAGGTAGCTAAGGGAGCGAAGGTGAAAAACTGTATCCTGATGCAGGATACGGTCGTAGAAGCCGGCAGCAATATCGAGTATCTGATCACAGATAAGAACGTGACGGTAACAGCAGGCAAGGAGCTGAAAGGAACAGATACTTTCCCTGTATATATCGCAAAATATCATACTGTATAATGGCTCGTCTGTTTTGACGGCAGGATAAACGGGAGACTTCTGCCGGAGTCTGTGTTCCAAAAAGGTCGCAGCTCCGGACGGAAGTCTCTTTTTGTGGTACAGGAAAGTTCCTCATTCCCTATAGTATGAAGCTGCAAAGCACCATGCTCGCAAATACCCTGCCAAGTACTTTGCAGGATGCGCTCGCGCGGCAAAAGTGTGTTCTGTGAGAGTGTTGTAAAAGTGATGAAATGCGAAGAATATTCTTTTGTTTTTTCTGTAAAAAACGTGTATAATGAGACTGCTTTCAAAATGACAGAAAAAACGGTCTGTCCGGATAGAAACAAAAGGAGAACAGAAATGGAAAAGACAGATATAAAATACAGATCATATATTCAGATATTGAAGGAAGAGCTCGTTCCTGCGATGGGATGTACGGAGCCGATCGCACTGGCATATGCGGCGGCAAAAGCGAGAGAAACATTAGGCTGCCTGCCGGATGCGGTACAGATCGGCGTAAGCGGGAGTATAATAAAGAATGTAAAGAGCGTCATCGTACCGAATACAAATCATCTGAAAGGAATACCGGCAGCCGCGGCAGCAGGGATCATAGCAGGGGAAGCGGAAAAAGAACTGGAAGTGATCGCAGATGTGACGCCGGAACAGACGAGGCAGATGGCGCAGTTTCTTGAGCGGACGCCGATCGAGGTGGAGCACATTGACAATGGGATCATTTTTGATATTACAGTAAAGGTATCCGGCGGCGGTTCCTACGCAGTGGTCAGGATCGCAAATTATCATACGAATATCGTGCTGATCGAAAAAGACGGCAAAAAGCTTTTGGAGCTTCCTGTTCAGGAAGAAAAAGACGAGGGGATGACGGATCGTTCATTACTGGATGTAGAGAGTATCTGGGATTTTATCAATTCAGTGGACGTAGAAGAGATCAGAGACGTATTGCAGCGTCAGATCGATTACAATACTGCGATCGCAGATGAGGGGCTTCGCGGCGATTACGGCGCAAATATCGGGGGCGTGCTCCTTGATTCTTACGGAAACGATGTCAGAAACCGTGCAAAAGCGCG
>CATZPU010000213.1 GCA_958422845.1 uncultured Lachnospiraceae bacterium
GAGAGTACGCAGGTAAGCGTATCGGTGCAGGCGCCGAAGGGAAGCACCCTTGCACAGACAGGCGCTCTGGCTGACGAGGTGACACAGCGTATTCTCGAAATACCGGACGTGACAGACGTAGGAGCAATGAACGGTTCCGGCGCGATGGAAGGAATGGGAGGCGGAAACGGCAGCAGTGAGCGGGAAAATATTTCCATGTACGTTCTTCTAAAGGAAGATAAGGAACTCTCAGGTGAGGCTTTAACCGAACAGATTCTTTCAAAAACGGCAGATATTGACTGTGAAGTAAACGTAGAGACTTCCACCATGGATATGTCGGCTCTCGGCGGCAGCGGAATCTCAGTAAAGATCAAAGGGCGCGAGCTTGACAGGATCAAATCGATGGCGGCTGATGTAGCAGAGCTCCTTTCCGGTGTAGAGGGGACAAAAAATGTCTCTGACGGCATTGAAGAAAAGACGCTGGAGCTTCGCCTTGTGGTGGATAAAAACAAGGCTATGGAATATCAGCTCACGACGGCGCAGGTATATCAGATGCTTCAGCAAAAACTTGCCGATGCGTCCAGTGCGACGACGCTTACGACACTGTCGAAGGATTATTCCGTGTTCGTAGTCAGCGACACCGATGAGACACTGACGAGGGAGAAAATCAAAAAGCTGACGATCACGGGCAAAGACAAGGAGAATAAAAACGTAGAGGTTCCGCTTTCAGAAATTGTGCAGTTTCAGAATACGGAAGGATTTTCTTCGATCAACCGCGAAGAGCAGAGCCGGTATGTGACTGTAACGGCAGAAGTGGACGACGGACACAATATCGGACTTGTCTCAGCACAGGTCACGAAAGCGCTGGAGACTTATGAAGTACCTGACGGGTACAGCATCGAGATGGCAGGCGAGGATGAAACGATCAATGAGGCAATGGGAGAGGTAGCAAAAATGCTCGGCTTAGCCATTGTTTTCATGTATCTGATCATGGTGGCACAGTTCCAGTCTCTTCTCTCACCGTTTATCGTTATGTTTACGATCCCGCTGGCATTTACGGGCGGACTGTTCGGGCTGTATCTGACCGATAATCCGGTCAGCGTGATCGCTATGATCGGTTTTGTCATGCTTTCCGGTATTATTGTAAACAACGGTATCGTTCTTGTCGATTATATCAACCAGCTCCGCCGTCAGGGCATGGAGAAAAAAGATGCGATAGTAGAAGCGGGCCGCACGAGACTTCGTCCGATCATTATGACAGCGCTCACTACGATCCTCGGGCTTTTGACAATGGCGTTCGGCATGGGAATGGGCGCAGATATGATCCAGCCCATGGCGATCGTTACGATCGGCGGACTGACGTACGGCACACTCCTGACGCTTTTTGTGGTACCGTGTATCTACGATATTTTAAACCGCAAAAAAGACATCAGGGAAGAGGAGATATAGGGGGCGGCAGCAGCGCAGAACGATGTTTTACGATCCGCAGCGTATGTCTGCATGCGCTTTTCTGTACTGCTTCGGTGTCGTTTGGTACCGCTCTTTGAAATACCGGATGTAGGAGCTGGCAGAGTGAAATCCCACTTCAAGAGCAATATCCGTGACAGAACGGTCAGTCGTCGTAAGGAGTACGGTACTCATATGGAGACGGTATCGGATCAGATACTGATAGGGAGATTCCTGGACGAAACGACGAAAACAGCGAAGACATTCTGTTTTGCTGATATGCGCTGCGGCTGCGAGCGTTTCTACGGACAACTGCTTTTTGTAATCCCGATGAATTACCGAGAGCAGCAGACGGATGCGCTCATGGTTTTTGACGGGTACGCCCTGCTCCATACGGGGAAAAAGAGAAATAAATTCCAACCATAATTTTGTTATCTGGACAGACAGCCGGTACTCGTGCCGACTGTCTGTTTTTTCTGTGAAATACAGACGATCGAGCGTTTCAAGTTCTTGCAAAAAACTGCCGTACTCTGAAACAGAGCGATATACGGGAGCGCAGGGAAAAGAAGGATTTTCCGTGAATGATTCTACGTCTTTTTGCTGCATGATGCTTCCGGAGAAAAACGAGAGCATTCGTACCGGAATCAGAAAACTGTGGTAGTGACAGTCTCCGATTCCCGAAACACGGTGCAGAGAATTTCTGTTCAGGAACATGCAGTCCCCTGAGTGCAAAAGAAACTCTTCCGTATAGACAGCAATACGTACGCTCCCTGATATTACGTAGACAAACTGCACCTCTTCATGCCAGTGCAGCATCTGAAAGCCCTCATTAGGCGGGATGCAGATATGGCGCTGTACGTTGAGAACGAGGAGAGGAAAGCTCGTCGCATCGTATGGATTGTGAGAGTAAACAGGAGAAACATCTGTCAGATCATGGCTATTGCTATACATGGAAACCTCCGTGGCAAATAAAAAATCAAATTCAGTTTGGCGTTATTTTGATATATTATAGGCATTAAAAGAGTATTTTACAAGAGAATATGAAGTTATAATAGTATTGTAAAAAATATTGTCTGTACAGAACTTTGCGTTTATAGCAAAGTCCGCAGGAAAATGAGACGCATGGAGGGATAAACGATGAAGATCGATGGAAATGAGATCGAAAAGGCGGCAATGAAGGAGTTTCACAAAGGAAACAGAGCGCAGGGGCTGCGCATACAGGAGGAATTTGCCTCAAAATTCCGCGAGGAGTATGCAGACAAGGATCATTGTCCATGTACGAAAGCATGCAGATACCACGGCAACTGTAAAGAATGTGTTGCGATCCATCGGGCACACGGGGAGCATGTGCCCAGTTGTATGCGGAATCTGATAAATGAAAAGATCCGTGTCCTGTCAGAACTGACAGAACATACTTTCACTGTTCCTGAAAAATAAGTGGTTTCTTCAGACGGTTTGTGATATAATAGGGAAATCAAAAAGTCCCCAAAGGAGCAGTGAAAATGGTTTTATATTTTACCGGAACGGGCAACAGCCGTTATATTGCGAAAAAGATCGCCGACGAGACAGGAGACGAGACGGTCAGCCTGAATGAAAAGATAAAAAATAAAGATCTGCAGATCATCGGAAAAATGGAGCGTCTCGTTTTCGTCGTGCCGACGTATGGATGGAGGATTCCGCGCATTGTGAAAAAATGGATCGAGGACGCTCAGTTCGCGGGCACTTTCGGCGTTCCGGCGTGGTTCGTGATGGACTGCGGCAGCGAGATCGGCAATGCGGCAAAGTACAATAAGCAGCTTTGCGAGCACAAAGGTTTTTCTTATATGGGGACTGCCCAGATCGTAATGCCGGAAAATTATATTGCGATGTTTGGCGTGCCAATGCCTGAGGAGGCGAAGAAGATCATCCAAAAAGCAGAGCCGGCGATACAGAAAGCTGTGCAGGCAGTCAGAGACGGAAAAGCATTTCCGCCGCCGAGACGAAACGGATATGACCGCTTTATGAGCTGCGTGGTAAATCCCGTATTTTATCGTTTTTTTGTTAAGGCAGATCATTTTTATG
>CATZPU010000214.1 GCA_958422845.1 uncultured Lachnospiraceae bacterium
GATCAAGCAGTATGCGTCAAAGGCGGGCATCAGGGCGGACATTACGCCGCACACGCTGCGTCATTCGTTTGCAGCGCATCTTGTGCGAAGCGGCGCTGATCTGCGGTTTGTGCAGGAGCGGCTTGGGCATTCCGATATTGCCGCGACACAGGTATATTTAAATATGCAAAAGGAAAGTATCGGCAAAAGAGCGCCGAAGGGAGGAGATTTTTTATGTTAGATGCAAAGGTAAAAGAACTATTGAATGATCAGGTGAATAAGGAGTTGTATTCGGCATATCTGTATCTTGATTTTGCCAATTATTACAACAGTAAGGGACTTGACGGTTTCCACAACTGGTTTTATGTGCAAACGCAGGAGGAGAGAGATCATGCGATGCTGTTTATCCAGTATTTACAGAATAACAGTGTGGCAGTAGAGCTTAAAGCGATCCCGAAGCCGGATATCCGTCTTGAGAAGCTTGAGGACCCGCTCCATGAGGCGTTAAAGCATGAGGAATATGTTACTTCTCTGATACACAATCTTTATGATGCCGCACAGAGCGCGAAGGATTTCCGCACAGTTCAGTTCCTTGACTGGTTTGTAAAGGAACAGGGCGAGGAAGAAAAGAATACACAGGATCTTATCACAAAGATGGAGCTGTTCGGCGGCGATGCGAAGAGCCTGTATATGCTTGATAATGAGCTGAAGGCAAGAGTATACGCTGCACCGTCTCTCGTTCTGTAAGATCTGTCTTTTGTTTGTACAGGGACGCTTCGGCAGGTGATGATCTCATCATTTGCGGAGGCGTCTCTTTTCCTTGTGTCATAGGAAAGATCGTGTCGAATTCTGGCGGTTTGTATGATATATATTGCAAAACCACAAAAGCATTATTCATAATAACGAAGAAAAATCTTAAGATTTTCAATGAAGAGCAAAAAATATTCTATGTTTTCTCCTTTTGGAATTATGTATAGTATCAACATAAACAATGGTACGAAAAAGTGCCGGAAGAAGGAGGAACAAATCAATATGAAAAAAGCATTAGTATTGGCAATGGCAGCAGCTATGGGACTTTCCCTGACAGCTTCCGCAGAGGGCGTGGCAAACAAGGACAAGCCGCTCGTATGGTTCAACCGTCAGCCGTCAAACAGCTCTACAGGTGAGCTTGACATGAATGCACTTACTTTCAACGACAATACATATTACGTTGGATTTGATGCAAATCAGGGTGCTGAGCTTCAGGGTACGATGGTTCTTGATTACATCAAGGCTCATGCAGGAGAGATCGACCGCAACGGCGACGGCGTGATCGGATACGTTCTGGCTATCGGTGATATCGGACACAATGACTCCATTGCACGTACAAGAGGCGTTCGCAAAGCTCTCGGTACAGGCGTAGACAAAGACGGCAACATCAACAGCGAGCCGGTTGGTACAAACACAGACGGTTCTGCATCTGTAGTACAGGATGGTACACTGGATGTTGACGGTACATCTTATACAGTTCGTGAGCTGGCTTCTCAGGAGATGAAGAACTCCGCAGGTGCTACATGGGATGCAGCTACAGCAGGTAATGCGATCGGTACATGGTCCTCTTCTTTCGGAGATCAGATCGACGTAGTAGTTTCCAATAACGACGGTATGGGAATGTCCATGTTCAACGCATGGTCCAAAGACAATAAGGTTCCGACATTCGGATACGACGCTAACAACGATGCAGTAGCAGCTATCGCAGAGGGCTACGGCGGAACGATCAGCCAGCATGCAGACGTACAGGCTTACCTGACACTCCGTGTTCTTCGTAACGCTCTTGACGGCGTAGACATTGACACAGGTATCGGTACAGCAGACGAGGCAGGCAACGTTCTTTCTGAAGATGTATACGTATACAACGAAGAGCAGCGTTCCTACTACGCACTGAACGTAGCAGTTACAGCAGAGAACTACGAAGAGTTCACAGATTCTACAAAGGTTTACGAGCCGGTATCCAACCAGCTTGACGAGGCTACATCACCGGTTAAGAAAGTATGGCTGAACATCTACAACGCAGCAGACAACTTCCTTAGCTCTACATATCAGCCGCTGCTTCAGAACTACGATGACATTCTGAACCTTGAGGTTGAGTACATCGGCGGTGACGGACAGACAGAGTCCAACATCACAAACCGTCTTGGAAATCCGGGCCAGTATGATGCATTCGCAATCAACATGGTTAAGACAGATAACGCAGCTTCTTACACAGCTCTGCTTAATCAGTAATATCTGTTGAAGAAAAAGGGATGTTAAGATTAGGGAGAAGAAATTCTCCCTAATCGCTTTGTACGGAAGTTTTACAGTTTTATTATGAAAGAAATGATAAAAACCATGTATACAGGAGTAAAAAAATGGCAGATAAGAAAGACAATATGATCTTATCGATACGCGGCATGAGTAAGTCCTTCGGAAGAAACAGGGTACTTGACCGTATTAACCTCGATGTGAAGAGAGGAACGGTCATGGGACTTATGGGAGAGAACGGAGCAGGAAAGTCTACGATGATGAAGTGCCTGTTCGGTACGTATCAGAAGGACGAAGGAAGCATCTTCCTTGACGGAAAGGAAGTAAACTTCTCCGGTCCGAAGGACGCGCTGGAAAACGGAATCGCGATGGTGCATCAGGAGCTGAATCAGTGTCTGGAGCGGAATGTCATCGACAATCTGTTTCTTGGGCGTTATCCGGTCAACTCGATGGGCGTAGTCGATGAAGGAAGAATGAAAAAAGAAGCGTCTGAGCTTTTCAGAAAGCTCGGCATGACAGTCAATCTGACACAGCCGATGAGAAACATGTCGGTATCGCAGAGACAGATGTGTGAGATCGCAAAAGCGATTTCCTATAATGCAAAGGTGATCGTTCTCGATGAGCCGACCTCTTCTCTGACTGTGCAGGAGGTAGACAAGCTCTTTGAGATGATGCGTATGCTGAAGGAGCAGGGAATCGCCCTGATCTATATTTCTCATAAGATGGACGAGATCTTTGAGATATGTGATGAGATCTCTGTGCTTCGTGACGGTAATCTCGTTATGACAAAGAGTTCAAAAGAGACGGATATGAACGAGCTGATCGCCGCAATGGTAGGACGTTCGCTTGAGAATCGTTTTCCGCCGGTCGACAATACGCCGAAGGAGCCGATCCTGTCTATCCAGCATCTTTCTACGAAGTATGAGCCGCATCTTCAGGATATTACGTTCGATGTGCGTGAGGGCGAGATCTTCGGTCTGTACGGACTCGTAGGAGCCGGTCGTACGGAGCTTCTTGAGACGATCTTCGGAGTGCGCACGAGAGCGGCGGGACGCGTATACTTCAACAACCGGCTGATGAATTTCAACAGTGCGAAGGAAGCGATGGATCACGGCTTTGCGATGATCACAGAGGAGAGAAAGGCAAACGGTCTTTTCCTTAAAGGCGACCTGACATTCAATACGACGATCGCGAATCTGG
>CATZPU010000215.1 GCA_958422845.1 uncultured Lachnospiraceae bacterium
TAAAGATACATGGGAATTTTCCCATAAATACTGCGGCAAGATCTGGTACGTCTGCGGCTGCATCATGCTGCCTCTCACGGTACTACCCATGCTTTTCCTGATTGGAAAAAACGAAGATCTGACCGAAACCGTCGGAACGATCCTCATAATCCTGCAGCTTATTCCTTGGATCGGTGCTATCATTCCGACAGAGCTTGCTCTAAGAAAGCGTTTTGACAAGAATGGAAACGAAAAACAATCAGAAAAGTAATCGAAAAAATCTTAAAAGTGATCGAAAAAATCACGAAAATAATCCGAGAAATCAGGAATGCCGGAGGAAATGACAATGAAATTAAAGCAGGACATTATCGGCACTAGAATCCGTCTGAGAAATTATAAAAAAGAGGATCTTTCGTTCTGTACCGGTATGTGGTTCGATGAAATGAACGGGAAATACCTGAGCGATCCAACGCGTGAACACGCCGATGAAATCTACCAAAAAGCGCTCGATACACTGGAAGACAGCAAATATGGTTATTATCTCATTGCTGAACTTTTAAACACAAAAGAAAAAATCGGCACAGCGTGTATCTTTCCTGATGAAAAGAACGGATATGACATTGGTTATTGTATCCATAAAAATAAATGGAAGCAGGGATATGGCAGTGAAGTCGTTTCTCTGATCCTTGCATGGCTCAAAGAACAGGGGGCAGATGAGGTTACTGCCGAGGTGGCAGTTGCTAATACTGCTTCAAATAAGCTGCTTCAAAAATTCGGATTCGAGATAAAAAAAGAAACACAGTTTAAAAAATACAATACGGACATAACGTTTGACAGCTATATCTATTCCAAAAAGCTTTCTCTATTGTAAAGCCTGATAAATCGACTTTCCTTTGCGCTAAAAAATCGGCACAGCCGCGCCGCATCATTCTTTTCGAAATCTTATCAACTGCCGATACAGGCGGTCTGGTTATCACGTTTTGGAATGATTTGCGGCACACAGGACTGACCGGCTGCGCACTCCGATATCAACAACCGCGTAATCTCCAAATTCAAGAATATCACCCACATAAAAATCCAGCGACTTTTTAAATATAGGCCCGTCCGTGACAAGTGTGTGATATTCTCCATTTTCACCGCAAATATCTATACCGGCCTTCTCCATTATAGAAACAGAATCCTCATCCAGATATTTTCCGAGTATCGTTTTGGGCAGAATATTTGTATTGATGCTTTTGATCAGACATTTGTAACCCGATCCGATAATCTCACGCACGCTTTCTTTTCGCCCGATCTGCCATAAAGGGAACACCGGAGTCAGTCCGGTATTGATGCAGCGTTCTTCTTCCCACTGCCTGTTTTGCCAAATATCTATGTCACCAAAGCATGCCGCCTCAGCGCCCATAGCCTTTGCTTTTAGCAGTCCTTTTTCAAAATTTATAGGATAATTTTCACCTTTTGTCGGACACGGTATCAGAGGAATCCCAAGGGACTTTGAATATTGATCAAGCATCGTATCATCTGCACCATGAAAATAAGAACGATCTGCCTCTTCATTAATCATAACGATCAGTCCTACCGGCTCGTGTCCCTGTTCTATCATTTTATGAAGAGCCAATGTACTGTCTTTTCCACAACTGTATGCCATAACAAATTTCATATAATACCTCCTCCGCTTCGTCCGATCGTCAGGAACGATCTTCTTTTTTGCAGTATTTTTACCGTCAATATTTCCTATACCGTAAGAAATATCATCATTCATAATCATTATCACGACGATCTTTCCGTTTGTCAAACGATTCTTTTCTCAAACTTTACCCTCAAAACTTTCCTTTCGCGTTTCTATTTTTAAAGCTTTTTTAGAGATTCCTATGGTATACTGTATGGTATCTCAGCTTTTTGGAGGTTATTATGCGCATATTACTAATTGAAGATGACAAAGAGCTCTGCCGCTCCCTCTCCCTTCTTCTGGAGCAGCAGGGCTTTTCGGTGACCGTCTGCAACGACGGAGAAGAGGGACTTTTTTATCTGATGGAGGACTGTCACGATCTCGTGCTGCTCGACCGGATGCTTCCGACGCTCGACGGAATGGAAGTGCTGCGCCGCGCAAGGGAGGCACACTGCACCGTGCCTGTCATTTTTCTGACGGCGCTCGGCAGTCTTGGCGAGCGGATCGGCGGACTCGACTGCGGTGCGGACGACTATATCGTAAAGCCGTTTGCATTTGAGGAGCTGATGGCGCGTATCCGGTGCATCTGCCGCCGCCCGCAGCGTCTGAATGAAACGGATTCTCTTGCGTTCGGCGATCTGCACTTTGATACGCAGCAGAATCTGCTCCGGTGCGGCGAACGTTCCTGCACGCTTTCTAAGCGCGAAGGGACGCTCCTCGCCCTGTTTTTTAACAATCCGCAGCAGACGCTTCCGCGCACGACCATTCTCGGACGCGTCTGGGGACCGGAAAGCGATATTGAGGAGGGCAATCTCGACAACTATATCCATTTTATCCGGCGCAGGCTGAAATCAGTGGGAAGCGCCGTACAGCTTAAGACGGTCCGCGGCGTCGGATACCGTCTGGAGGTTACGCCATGATACAGAAGCTTCATATCCAGCTCACCGCGCTTTGCAGCGCGATCACAGGGCTCGTGCTTGCTATCCTGACGGTGATCTGTCTGATGATCTCCGAATCCGGCATACGGACGCAGGAAAACGCCGCATTTTTGACGAATCTGAACACGATGTATGAAAATCTGGAGGTGCAGACTGCGCTCTCCCACAACTGGATACGCCAGATGGAATTTCATTACCGGTTCACGATCCGCCTGTTCGATAACGGAACTCCTCTGTTTTATCAGCAGCTCTCCGATGATCCCGTAACAGACGCACTCGTGGAGCAGAGCCTCCGAAAAGCAGCCGATGAATTTCATCTCGATCCTGCGCAGCCGTCCAAAACGTCTGTCGGCTCGCTTGGACGTCAGGCGGAATTTATGATCTGCGATCAGGAGGGCGATCCTTACGATGTATCTGCGGCGATCCTGCCGCGCGGCAGCGGCGTGCTTGGCGCCGTTGTCCTTCACCCGCTCGCCCCGATGCAGGCGCGCATCCTCCGGCAGAGAATCTCCTTTATTCTTGCGGATATTGCCGCGCTTCTGGCTCTTTCTGTGTTCTTCTGGTTCTTTACGGCGCGCATGATACGCCCGATTCAGGAAAACCGCAAAAAGCAGGTGCAGTTTATTGCTGCCGCTTCTCACGAGCTGCGCTCGCCGCTGACCGTAATTCTCAGCAACCTTGCCGCTGTGCGCAGCCATCTGATGGCGTGCGACGATGCATTTCTTGATACGCTCGATCTCGAAAGCAGGCGCATGTCGCGTCTGATCGGCGATCTTTTGCAGCTCGCAGGCGCAGACAACCATACGTGGAGCGTGCAGTTTGCGGAAGCGGAGCCTGACACGCTGCTTCTTCAGACGTGGGA
>CATZPU010000216.1 GCA_958422845.1 uncultured Lachnospiraceae bacterium
TGGGCGACCGCCTTCCATCTCAGGTAGCTGCTGCGCTCGAAGGCGCCGACCGCTCTCTTGCAGGCTTCACCGCGCCTGCTCAGGGACTGTTTCTCATAGACGTCAGTTATCAGGAGGAAGCACTGCAATATTGAACTGCCTTCCCTTCATAGGAAGCAAAAATATGAACTTTACAGGGCTTTCAGTACCTGCCACAGCGCAGATACCGGAAGCCCTACTACGTTGTTGTAGTCTCCTTCGATCGCTTCTACCCACGCCGCAAATCTTCCCTGAATCCCGTATGCGCCCGCCTTGTCCATCGGCTCTCCCGTCTCAATATAATCCCATATCTCCTGCTGCGTCATCGGATAGACGCGCACCTTCGTCTCACACGAAAACGTCCGCACACAAGCGCCGTCTGCGATCACTGTCACGCCGGTAAATACCGAATGTGTATTTCCTGCAAGACGATCCAGCATTTTCGCCGCATCTTCTTTATCCTTCGGTTTTCCCATGATCTTCCCGTCCTGACAGACGATCGTATCTGCCCCGATCACGACTGCGCCATCTGCCGCTATTTTCTGCGCCACTGCCTTTGCCTTCTGCAAAGAGAGCTCCTCCACCACCTCTGACGGCTCGCTTTTTGTGATCACCTCCGGCGCATCGCTCACTATAACGTCAAAAGTAAGACCGATCTGCTCCAGTAATTCTTTCCGTCTCGGTGAGGCGGAAGCCAGAATAATCCTTTTCATAAATACTTATCTCCTTTTCGATACTTTGCCTTTTTCACATTGCCTTTTTGCCCGTATATGCTATACTTTAATGTAGTAAATTGCAGCGATCTTCTATTCTGCAGCCGCAGCGCAAAATTTTCCAGAAACTGTTTCCGGCATTTTGTTTTCCGAGCGCTGTATGACTGCCGACTCATTTTATATCGTTGTATAGCTGTCGGATCATTTTATACACAGGAAAGGCGATCATATGTTTTCGATCATTATAACACAAATCATAAAAATGCTTCTTCTGCTCCTTGTCGGATACGCCTGCTGCCGTTTCCGACTCATCGACCAGAACGGCAATAAATCTATGGCAAATCTGCTTTTGATGGTAGTAAATCCCATACTGGCGATCACAGCGCTGCAGGCCGACTATGATCCCCGCCTTGTGAAAGGGCTGCTTACATCATTTGCGCTTGCACTTGCCGCACACCTGATCGGCATTGCATTATCCACAGTTCTTATCAGAAAAACAGGCAATGCAGACTACTCGATCGAGAGGTTCTCTGCGATGTACTCCAACTGCGGCTTCATGGGCATCCCTCTCGTCCAGAGCATCTTAGGCTCTGAGGGCGTACTGTACCTGACCGCCTACATAACAGTTTTCAATCTTCTGTCATGGACGCACGGCATGATCCTGATGACCGGAAATACCTCATGGAAGGATCTGAAAAAAGGACTGCTTTCCCCGATGATCCTTGCAAGCATGATCGGTCTGATCCTCTTTTTTACACGGATACGTTTTCCGGCTCTCATCGGAGATACGCTTGATTACATCGCCGGAATGAACACTCCGCTTGCGATGATCATTGCCGGAGTCTCCGTGGCGCAGACGAACCTTCCTGCCATATTCCGAAACAAAAAGCTTTACCTTGTATCCTTCCTGAAACTGCTTCTGATGCCGGCGCTCGTACTTGCCGCTCTTCTTGCGCTGCGTTCCGACTCGGTTCCTGCATGCGCGATCCTGATCGCGGCAGCCTGTCCCGCCGCCACTACCTGCACCGCATTTGCCCTGCGGTTTCAAAAAAACTACAGGTATGCTTCGGAGATATATGCCTTTACTACCTTATCTTCCCTCGCAACGATACCGCTGTTCGTTTACGCAGCAGAGCGCCTTCTGGTCTGATCCCAAAGGCGCTCTTTTCCTGCCGACTGCACTTTTTTTAATCATTTCCTTTCCAGAAGCCTTCCTGCCCAAGCTCTGTCATGCGGACGCGATCCTTGAACTGAAGCTCCGGATTCTTGATACTTACTCTCGTTCCTCCCGGCACCGAAGATGTGATAAACGCATTGGAACCGATAATAGCCCCCTCTCCGATCACCGTATCGCCGCCGAGGATCGATGCGCCGGAATACACGGTCACATTGTCCTCCAGCGTCGGATGACGCTTTGTACTGCGCAGATTCTGCCCGCCTCTCGTCGAAAGCGCTCCAAGCGTAACGCCCTGATAGATCTTTGCGCCCGTTCCGATCTGCGTCGTCTCACCGACTACGACACCCGTTCCGTGGTCAATAAAGAAATAGCTTCCGATCGTCGCGCCGGGGTGAATATCGATCCCCGTCAGGCTGTGCGCATGCTCCGTCATAATACGCGGAATCAGCGGCACGCCCAGTATATGAAGCTCGTGCGCGATCCGGTTCACTGTGATCGCAAACACGCCGGGATAGGAAAAAATAACCTCGTCCGTATTAAATGCCGCCGGATCACCGTCATACGCAGCCTGCACATCAGTCGCAAGAATTGCCCTCAGATCGGGAATCTTCAGCAAAAACTTATGCACAATATCCGTCGCCTGCAAATACGCTTCTTCCTCATCTTTCGGCGCATGATCCGAATGGAACAGCGCCTTTGTCACCTGCTTTGTCAGGCGGTACTGGATGTCCTCTAACAGCTCTCCGATATGATACTCAATAGAGTTTTCATTGAGCGTCTTTGTCTCAAAAAATCCCGGAAAAACCACACTTCTGATCTTGTCAAGCAGATCGATAATGATCGCATTATTCAGTCTGTGTCTTGTATTGATGCTGCAGGTCTGCGGATATTCACGGTAGCTTCCGAGAATTGCTCCGACCAGAGCATCCATTTCTTTTTTATATGAACTCATAGCAGCTCTCCTTTTCCTGTTTTCTGGAACGATTCAGCATTTTCTGTTTTATACTATGCTGCTGCCGGATGCCCTGCTGCATATCTGATATAAGATCTCTTCCGTTACGGCAAACGGAACATTGCGCAGCTTGCTCTCATTTGACATCAAGCCCTGCACTGCTTTCGTGATAAGCGCATCCCCTGCCTGCATCGGTCCGATCAGCTTATGCAGAAAAGCCGTAAAATACTGAATGTCCGGAAATCCTGCCAGACTCAGCACGCGTTTTCTCATAAGCGGTCCTGCCGCTTCCAGATACCCCGGAAGGAAATATCCCACCGCTCTTCCGTGCGCAGTCCCCTGCTCATACGTCAGATAATAGCTGAGTCCGTGCGGAAGCGCCGTACCTGTATGTGCGATCGCCATTCCCGCCAGCGTCGACGCAAACAACAGGGAATCACACTCGTCCGGCGTGATATTTGCTCCGATCAGCACCTTTTTATTATCATTCCAGATACGCATACCGTATTCACACAACATATGCGTAAACGGGGTAGCATTTACATTGATGTAGCTTTCCACAAAATGTCCGAGCGCATCGACC
>CATZPU010000217.1 GCA_958422845.1 uncultured Lachnospiraceae bacterium
CGACACCTTTAAATAAGTCCTCAAGAAAGTTTAAAGAAATCATAAAGTTTACGCCATCTTAAATCCGATCCCCCTTACCGTCTTTATGTACTCCGTCTGCGCATCCTTTGCGGCAAGCTTCCTGCGCAGGTTGCTCACATGGACATTGACCGTATTGTCTTCGCCGTAATATCCGCCCTGCCACACTCGCTCGTACAGCGTCTCACGCGAAAACACCTTGTCCGGAGATGCGACGAGCAGCGCCAGAATCTCATACTCATGACGCGTAAGCGAAAGCTCCTCTCCGAAAATCTGCGCCGTATGCGCCTCCGGAAACAGACAGAGATTCTTGTAGACAAGCTTTTCTGTCTGTTCCTGCCCGTCTTTGCCCGATTTTTCTGTCCGCCGCAGCAGCGCATACACCCGTGCAAGAAGCTCCTCCGGCTCAAACGGCTTCGTCATGTAGTCATCGGCTCCGCAGCGCAGAAGCTCTACCTTATCCTCAAGTGATGAGCGCGCCGAGAGCACGAGCACCATCATGCTCTTTTTCTGCTCCTGTTTCATCTGTGCAAGCAGCGTCCTCCCATCCATCCCCGGCATCATCAGATCGAGCACCATCGCGTCAAAGCGATCCGTCTCAAGCCGCAGCGCAGCCTCTGTACCGGAAAATGCGCCGACCGCAGTATAACCGTTGTCCCCTAAAATCCGGCAGATCAGACGATTGATGTCCGCATCATCCTCCGCCACCAGAATCCGTCTCTTTCTTTCATCCATGTACCAAAATCTCCTTCCTGCACGAAATGCCCCTTCCTGCAAAAATCTCCATCTCACAAACTGATCCGTCTTCCTTCTCTGCTGATCCGGCAAAGCGTATGCAGTCCGCTTTCTATTTCGCACAAACTGATCCGTCTTCCTTCTCTCCGACACAGAGCAGATGGTTCGTCATACCGAGAAACTCCGGCTTCTCGCAGATATAAAAATGGTATCTAAGATACTGCGCATAGTTTTCCTCATCCATTTCGTTGATCCTATCCTCCAGCAGCTCACTCGCGCCGTCCGCCGCCACGGTATGTAAAAGGCGCACCTTCGCCGCGCTCAGCATCTCGCGGCACTGACCGACCGTATAAAATACAAACGGAAAGTTTTCCAGTACGAAAGTATCTTTATCGTAATCACCTGTCACAAAATAATCCTGTTGGTACACAAATTCCGTCAACAAGACCATATCGTTCGTAATAAAAGCAAAAAAGAGCTTTCCGTCCTTTTTGCAGACGCGCTTTGCTTCCGCGATACACCGATCGCGGTCCTTTTCGCTGTGCAGATGATACAGCGGTCCGAATACAAGAACGATGTCAAAAGACTCATCTTCATAACGGCTTAGATCGATCGCATTCCCCTGTACGAGCTCGATGCGATGCTCCGGTCTGATCTTCTTTTGAAACGCTTCGATATTGCTGTCGGCAAGCTCCAGTGCGCAGACTTCATAGCCCTTTTCGGCAAAGTACAGACTGTACTCCCCTGCTCCGGCTCCCACATCAAGAATACGCATACCCTTCTTTAAATACTTCTCTATATAACGAACTGTCGTCAGAAATTCCACCCGCGCCGCCCTAGAATGATTCAGCCGCGTATCCTCATGAAACATCTGATACAATGCCTGAATCTGCTGCGTCTCATCTTTGATTGCATATACCTCTCTGATATCCATATGCGTCCCTCCTGCTTTTGACCTGATTTTTCATAACTTACTTCACACTGCCTTTTGCACAATCGTTATGGTTCTCTATCTTTCTTTTTTATCTTTCTTCTGTATCTTTTTTTCTGTATGTTTTCTCTTTTCTTTAAAGTTTTTCCCTGTATCTCTTCTCGATCCGCACGTTGTAAACGATCATCACAATGATCGTTTCAACCATCACGCCGACTACTGACAGAAAAATATACGGAGAATTTTGTCCGCACAGCAAGGGCATTCCCAACACAATAAAAACAGCTCCATAGCAGACAAACAATTTGCCAAGCGCACGGTTATACCCCTTTGTGTCTTTTACCGGAAAAGTCTTCACATTTGCCCAAAAACCAACCGGCTTTTTTGAAAAATATGCGCCGATCCCTATTCCGATCATAATGCAGCCGACGATTGCCCATACGATGAATGCTATCATCTCTTCAGCCATATTTACTCCTCCCTTCCGCGTCAATTCCACACGCTTTCCAAGCTTATTGTGCGTATTATACGCAAAAACAGCCGAGAAAGCAATCGTAAATTTGACGCTTGCGTTTCCGACCGTTTTTTTAATCGTAAAATCTTTCATTTTTTGAAAGCGGCATAAGGATTCTTTGAAGTACACTGCCCGCCTCAAATTCTTTTCTCCAGCTATGCCTGTGTTTCACACATCTCTTCCACGATCTTCACCAGATGGCAAAACTCCGGCTCGTCTCTTACGAAATCGAGTTCTTTGCTCCTCTCAAACATCTGCTTTATCATAAAGCCCGCACTTCTGGCTGCATCCTCCCCGATACGGATATGCGCATAGAGCGGCGAATTTCTGAAATCCTGCAGGTGTGTTGCGCTCTCTGCCAGTTCACGAAGAAACGAAAGCGTCTCTTCCTTATCCCCTCTTGCGAGCACATCGTCATACTGAAGATATATCTCCTGATAGCGTCCCATCTCAAACAGGGCGGCAAGCCCCTCCTGCTTTTTCAGGATCAGCTCCTTCTCTTTTTCATCCCCGTCCTCCTGTGCAAGCAGGAAGAGTCCTGTAAATGCCGCGCTGATTTTCTGGTAGCCTTCTAAAACTGCTTCCTCGTAGATCCGGTATGCAGATTCACAGTCTCCCTGTCTCCGGTACAAAAGCGCGCGCATCTGCCGATAGTTTCCCGCATCTTTCGGCATATACGCAAGCATCTGCTGTGCTTCTTCGTATGCCTGCCTGTTCATGCAGTCATAAAATCCGTTTTCTGCCGCCGCCTGCTTCACGTACCGGTCGTCGCTTTTTAGAAGACGGTTTCGTATCTGCCTGATATACCGCTCATGCGCCTGCGGCTGCGCTACCGTAAGCATCTGGCGGCCGCTGTCGAGCAGAAGAAGGACATTTAAGGCAAGGCTGTCACAATTCGGATATTCCTGCAAACGACGCGCTGCTTCTGCAAACAGCTCGTCATACCCTCTTTCCATCATAATATCCGATAGTTCTCTGACAATTCGTACGATCTCTTGTCTTGTCAGCTCACCTTTGTAGGAAAGCAGCTCGTCCGTCGTGATAGCGAACGTTCTGGCAATCGGCGCGAGCAGGGAAATATCGGGATAAGAGCTTCCGTTTTCCCACTTATTGACTGCCGATGCCGTCACGCCGAGAAGTCCTGCCAATTCCTCCTGCGTCATCTGTTTTTCTTTCCTGTTTCTTCGTATCACTTCGCCTATCTTCATACTGCGCCTCCTGACTCTTCTCCCCTGTGC
>CATZPU010000218.1 GCA_958422845.1 uncultured Lachnospiraceae bacterium
TGCGTTGCTACAATTATTGCAGCTATTTCGTGCGCTTATAGCCACGATGCAGATTTCCTTTCAATTAGTTTTGCTGAAAGGATCTGGTAAACGCGGATTACTAAGTTCCGGCCAAAATTCTGATGTTTTGATTGTTTGATTTAAAATGAGAAAGAAAAAGCAGGGCAGGTGAATGAATATGATGGAAATATATTATGCCGAGGATGACGGCGCGATTGCCGATGCAGTCAGGGAGTATCTGGAACAGAAGGATTTTAAGGTAACGGTATGCGATACGTTTGCAGAGCTTGCGTGCAGGCTGCAAAGGCAGGTGCCGTCGCTTATATTGCTTGACTGGAATATGCCGGACGGGAACGGCAGGGAGATGTGCAGGCAGATACGCAGAAAATGGAAGGAGCTTCCGGTTATTTTTTTGACTGTCCGCGGTGATTGTGATGATATTGTCGATGGATTTCAAAGCGGCGCGGATGATTATGTAGTCAAGCCGTTTGAATTGGCGGTGCTTCATTCGCGTATTCTGGCGCTGCTGCGCAGAAGCAAACATGCAGAAATGCAGTATTTGTCATGCGACGGAATTTCTGTCGATCAGAACAAAAGACTTGTCTTGCTGCATGGGGAAGAGGTGAGCTTAAGCGGCGCAGAGTATCAGGTGCTTCTGTACCTGATGCAGAATAAAGGAAGGACGCTTACAAGGGAAATGATATTAGGACACGTATGGGATGCACACGGCAATTATGTGAATGACAACACGCTGACCGTCACGATCAAGCGGCTGAGAGAAAAACTGAAGCAGCCGCTTTGTCTGAAAACAGTCAGAAGTGTGGGATACCGCATGGAGGATACGATATGAGTAGCCGAAAGAATATGTTTATTACGTTAGGAGCAGTCCTGTCTGTCAGCCTGCTCGTCGCAGCGCTTACTGCCGCGCTCGTCTCTTTTTATGACAGCAGGGCTTCTTTTGCAGTGCTCGACGGGATATGCGGGGAGATACTGGAGAAAGATGAGCAGGCGGGGGAAGTTCTTTTGCAGACGCTTAAAGAATACACAACAGGGGAAGGCGCAAAAGGGCAGGCGGTGCTTTCAAAATGGGGATATCAGGCGTCGGACTTCTGGCGTCCCGTATATAGACAGACTTTTCTGGGCGCAGCCGCGGTATTTCTGGCAGGCGCTTTTCTTTTTGCGGGGACTTTTTTATATAGAAATAAAAAAGAGGCGAAACGGATACGGGCGCTGGAGCGGTATCTGGAGCAGGTGAACACAGGAAAAGCAGGAATACTGGCTGCTTCCGGTGAAGATGAATTTTCCCGACTGGAGGATGAAATATACAAAACGGTGACGTTTCTTTACAGGACAAAGGACGCTGCGGTACAGGCGAAAAATGAGTTCGCAAAAAATCTATCCAACATCGCGCACCAGATAAAAACACCGATCACGGCAATGTCCCTGTCGCTCCAGATGATGAAGCAGGAGGACGGCTCAGGAACGCTTTTGCAGAGAAAAGAGAATAGCGGAAGGGAGATTTCGCAAGGAGAAGAAAATGGCGGAATGGTATTTTTACAGGGACAGGAGAACGATGGAAAAGCGCTTCGGCAGATGCAAAAACAGCTCCAGAGGCTTGTGCGGCTTGAGGAGTCTCTGCTTTTATTATCAAGGCTCGACGCAGGTACGCTGCATTTGAAAAAAGAGAGGACGGATGTCTTTACCCTCCTTGTCCTTGCTGCGGATAATCTGCAGGAATTGCTGACGGCGGCAGATGTTACAGTGGATGTTCCGGAAAACGGGGAGATGGCTGTTACGGTCGATCTTGACTGGACAATGGAAGCGATCATCAATCTGATGAAAAACTGTATGGAGCATAATAAGGGCGGCGCCATTTCCTGTGCCTACGGACAAAATCCGCTGTATACGGAGATAGTGATACGAGATGAGGGAGAAGGATTCGCAAAAGAGGATATGGCGCATCTTTTTGAGCGGTTTTACAGAGGAAAAAATGCGGGAGAGGGCGGGATCGGGATCGGTCTTGCTCTGGCAAAGGAGATCATAGAACGCCAGAACGGGACGATACGGGCAAAAAATCTGCCGGAGGGCGGCGCATGCTTTGAAATTCGTTTTTACAGTCACTAAACTGTCATTTTCATCTGCTATGATGATAGAAAAGCAGCGGACAGAAATAAAATAGCTGTAAAAAGACAGGATAGGAGGACATGGATGTATGGATATTGTGACATGCAAAGGGGTGCGCAAGGTATATGGCTTACGCGAAAATCAGGTGACGGCTCTTGACGGGATCGACCTGACCGTGGAGAAAGGAGAATTTGTAGCGATCACAGGACCGTCCGGTTCCGGAAAGTCGACGCTTTTGCACATTTTAGGGAGCGTGGATAAGCCGACGGAAGGGAAAGTCATAATAGACGGAACGGAGCTTTCAGGATTGAACGCTTCGCAGGCGGCAGTTTTCAGGAGAAGGAAGGTAGGACTTGTCTATCAGTTTTTTAATCTGATACCGACGCTTACGGTAGAACGGAACATTCTGATGCCTCTTCTGCTTGACAGGAGAAAACCGGATCAGGAATATTTTGAAAAGATCCTACATTCTCTCGGACTTGGCGATAAACGAAACGCTCTGCCGGAACAGCTCTCAGGAGGGCAGCAGCAGAGGGCTGCGATTGCGCGTTCGCTGATCTACCGTCCGGCGCTTCTTCTGGCTGATGAACCGACGGGAAATCTTGACCAGAGAAATACAAGAGAAATACTCGATATGCTGAAGCTGTCGAACCGTAATCTCGACCAGACGATCCTGCTTATCACGCATGATGAAAAGGTGGCTCTGGAGGCTGACCGCATCATTACGATAGAGGACGGGCGCATCATAAGCGACGAGCGGCGGAGGTGACGGGAATGTGGAGAGAATATTCAAAAGGCTATATGAAGCATAACCGTTGTTCCAGCTTTTCTATAAGGATGGCAGCCTTTATCTCAGCGCTTTTGCTGTCCCTGTTATGCGTACTGTTTTATAATATGTGGAAATATGAGACGGAGCGGATAGAGCTTGAGGAGGGCGGATGGCACAGCAGGCTAAACGCAGAGCTTGACGGGGAAGAGATTGCATTTATCAAGAATTATGCAGGTATAAAAAATGTGATCGTGAAAGAGGAAGCAGGAGGGAAAACGCAGTTCGCAGAGCTTTATTTTGAACGTATGGGAGACGTTTTGAAGGATACGCCAAAGATCGCGGAGTCTTTGGGCATTGCTTCAGAGGATGTTGCGTATCATTACGGGCTGCTTGCCATGTATCTGGTCCGTTCCGCACAGGATACGGCGCCGAGAATGGTATTTCCGCTCTTTCTTCTGATTACGGCTCTTGCCGCTTTTTCGCTCATTGTGATCATTCCTTTT
>CATZPU010000219.1 GCA_958422845.1 uncultured Lachnospiraceae bacterium
TATCTTATCCGCGATCTCTTGAATTTCCTTCATACGGTGCGACACGTAAATAATGATCTTGCCCTGCTTTTTCAGCTTCTCAATGATCTCAAAAAGGCTGTCGATCTCCGCATCACTTAAGCTGGCTGTCGGCTCATCGAAGCAGATGACCTTCATATTTTCACGGCTGTACGCTTTCATAATCTCGACCATTTGCTGATATGCGATACTCAGATCCTTTACTTTTGTCATCGGTGAGATCGGAAGTCCGAAATCATCAATGATCTCCTTCGCCATACGGTTCGCCTTTGCCGTATCAATGATCCCAAAACGATTGACCGGCATTCGGCCGAGATAAATATTCTCTGCTACACTGAGCTCGAGCAGTATCTGCCGCTCCTGATAAATAACGCTGATTCCCTCCTGGATCGCCTCATGAGGAGAATGAAAATGCTTCTGAACACCGTCTAACAGATATTCGCCCTTGGTCGGCTGATAGTCGCCGTTGAGCACCTTCAAAAGGGTAGATTTTCCTGCCCCGTTCTCACCCAGAAACGCAAGCACTTCACCGCCGTATGCCTTGAAACAAATATCATCAAGCGCTTTTACACCTGGGAAGTACTTTGAGATATTCTTAAACTCAAGCACGCTCCTCATACACGTTTCCTCCTTGTCTTATCTGTTTCCATTATAAACATCCCTGCGCTTCATTTCATTATGGGAAATTGCGCAAGGGTTTAAAAAAATTGCTCTTTTTGTATATTTTGAATATTTTATCTTTCCCTTTTCCATTTCTTTTCGTTATTATAACCACTCTTCATTTCTGATTCTTTTATGTTTCGGAATTAAAGCCCTATTCTTTTATCTGATTCGGAACAAAACTATGAAAAACCCACACTTACAATATTTTTCTCCCCTTATTTTATGCATTCTTAGAAATTCCTTAAATCACTGGACAGACAAATTCCATAATGATACAATATCGAAAATCACAATAACATGATATTTCTGCTATATTACGCAGAATTTTCACAAGGGGAGTAATATTATGATCAAGTTTTTAAAACCGCTTTCATTCCTGCCTGCGCTGTGTCTGATGTATATGATCTTTACATTTTCTGCGCAGGATGGAGTCACTTCATCGCAGGTCAGCTACAAGGTCAGCTACAAGCTGGTCGAACTGGGCGGCGAAATACTCGGCGCTGATTTTGAGCCGTGGGAGATCGACAGCCTTGCAGTCCGTTTTAACGGCGCAATAAGAAAAGTTGCGCATATGACGGAATATTTTGCACTTGCAGTCGCTGTTTCTTTTCCGTTCTACGTTTACGGACTGCGCGGCATCTGGCTGATGCTCGTCGCGGGCTTTATCTGTGTCGCGTTTGCCTGCGGCGATGAATACCACCAATCCTACGTAGCGGGACGGGGACCGTCAAAACGCGACGTACTGATCGATTCTTTCGGGGTATTCTGGGGCATCATACTGGTGAGGATCATCGGCTGGACCGGTCGAAAAACGATCTTCCGCCCGTTCACCCGAAAGAAAAAGATAAAAAACAGCGAGATGCAGCCGTATCCGAATCAGCCGTATCCATATCCGAACCAGCCGCAGGGCGGTCCGGCATACGGAAATCCTCCATACCAAAATCAGCCTTACGGAGGGCAGCCGTATGCAAACCAGCCATACGGAAACGGACCGTATCCTGAACAGCCGTATGGAAATCAGCCGTACCCGAATCAATCATATATGAATCAGTCCGGCGGTCCCGTTTCTTATTATCCGCCGCGCGGCCGCGCAGGCAGCTACAGCGAACCGGACGGTTATGCAGAGCCAAACAGTTATGACGGCAGGAACAGCTCCATACCGCCCAACGGTTACGGCCACCCGCAGCAGCCGCATCAAAACAAAAATACAGAGACCTCCGACCGCTTGTCTGAGGATATGTCTTTTAGAAAGCTGATGCACGATCTGAAAGAAAAAAAGACGGATAAAAAATCACACGATGAATAAATACCATACAAAGAACTCCCTGCACTCTGGTATCTTCCAAAGTGCAGGGAGTTCTTTGTATTCTTATGCTATTGATCTAATTTGTTTTTGGACTTTTTTATTCCTCAGGCGCGCCTACCGGCTCTTCCTCCAGAATATCCATTGCCTCATCTGCATTGTCCATGTCTTCCATCAGATCATTATCATCGTCTGTCAGATTCTCAAGTACGTCCTGATCTTCTGCCAGTTCTTCAAACATATCCAGTTCTTCCGGCTCTTCTTTCTTTGCGTGTGCAAGATCGTACTTGTAATCATCCGTACCTGTAATGTCGATCTTGACATCGCGGTAGCGTCTCATACCTGTACCTGCCGGAATCAGCTTACCGATAATAACGTTCTCTTTCAGACCGATCAGCGGATCGACTTTACCCTTAATAGCCGCCTCTGTCAGCACCTTCGTCGTCTCCTGGAAAGATGCTGCGGACAGGAAGGAATTTGTAGCAAGGGCTGCCTTCGTGATACCGAGCATCACGCGCTTTCCTTCTGCCGGCTGCTTGCCTTCTGCGATCATACGCTCATTTTCGTCCTCGAAATCAAGGATATCTACGAGAGTACCCGGCAGGAACTGCGTATCGCCGTTGTCCTCCACACGGATCTTCTTGAGCGTCTGGCGCACGATCACCTCGATATGCTTATCGTTGATCTCAACACCCTGTAAGCGGTATACACGCTGTACCTCGCGCAGCATATAATCCTGTACCGCCTCAACGCCCTTGATCTTCAGAATATCGTGCGGATTTACGCTACCCTCTGTCAGCTCATCGCCGGCTTCCAGATAGGCTCCATCGATCGCCTTGATTCTGGAACCGTACGGAATCAGATACGTCTTGGACTCACCAGTCTCGTTATTCGTCACAATGATCTCACGCTTTTTCTTTGTATCGCGGATCGTAGCCACACCTGCAATTTCTGTGATGATAGCAAGTCCCTTCGGCTTTCTTGCCTCAAAAAGCTCCTCGACACGCGGAAGACCCTGTGTGATATCGCCGCCGGCAACACCACCGGTATGGAAGGTACGCATGGTAAGCTGTGTACCCGGCTCACCGATGGACTGAGCGGCAATAATTCCGACAGCCTCACCGATGTTGACAGGATTTCCTGAAGCAAGGTCAGCACCGTAACAGTGAACACAAGTGCCGTGTTTAGCATGGCAGTTGAGAACTGAACGAATGTGCACCTTTTCTATTCCGGCAGCTATTATCTTGTTTACCTGATTTTCATCAAGCATTGTATCGTCAGCAGCAATAAGCTCACCGGTATTAGGATCAGTGATATCGCCGATGATGTATCTTCCAAGGAGTCGGTCAGCCAGAGGCTCAATGAGCTCGTTGTTATCCTTGAT
>CATZPU010000220.1 GCA_958422845.1 uncultured Lachnospiraceae bacterium
GAATTCCTCGCCCTGAAAAGCCTGAAGTTCCTGACTGCATTTATGGGGCTGCAGCGTCAAGAGGATCGGCTCCATCCTGTTTTTCTGCGCATTCGGGATCACCCACTCGATCTTGGAATCCTCGCGCTCATCCACAAAGAAATCCTCCGCGGAAAATACGACCTGCCGCTCTTCTTCCTCATGGAAAAATTCTGACAGGCTGCTTCCAAGCGCCTCCAGAATGTCTTCAAGCGTAGCGATGCTCGGCGTCGTAAGATTTCGCTCGACCTGAGAGAGAAACCCTTTTGTCAGCTCGCTTCTCGACGCCAGATCGCCGAGCGTCAGATCATTTTGCAGCCGGAGCTCTTTGAGCTTCTTACCGATATCCACGCTCACACCTCCCGTCGTTTTCTAATACTAAACTTTTTGTTCCATACATCTGCTTTTTTCGTTTCTTAGTTTAATATTACTGAACTTAAAGTTAAAATTAAGCAAACTGATATTTATTATATATATTTCCGCAAAAAAATCAAGACTGAAATGTAAAAATATTCTGTTCACATAAAAAACAGAGCCTCCGACAAAGTATTCCTGCGTCGTATCCGGCTCTGTTTTTCTGAACCTGTTTCTAATTATGATTTATTTGATCTTGCTTTTATATGCTGCTTTTGCACTTTAACCGTCGCCGCAAATCATTCCGGCAGCCAATTTTAATACGATTCATTATGCAGAAGCTCATGCGTCTTGCCCTTTAAGAATCCCTCATACAGCGACTGCAGCATTGGATTCTCATCCGGCTTCTTGATGATCGACATATTGTCGGCGCTGTAAATGCCTCGCGCTCTCGCAGCCTTCGTGCGGTCGCCCGCTCTCGGCGGCTGTCCGCCACCCATGATACAGCCGCGGCGGCATGCCATGACCTCGATCAGATGGTAGTTCGCTTCTCCGCTCTTGACGCACTCCATGACTTTACGTGCGTTTGCCAGACCGCTGACAACGCAGATATTTAAGTCATTGCCCTCATAATTGATCGTAAATTCCTTGATAGGTTCGTCGCCGCGGACGCCGCACTCTGCGATCGCCTCAAGCGCAGCCTTGTTGTGCTCCGGTATCAATCGGCGGAGCACAGCCTCTGTCACGCCTCCTGTCACACCAAAAAGAACGCCGCCGCCGGAACCGAAACCGAACGGAACGTCGCTTGACTCCGGCTCAAGAGCCGCGAAGTCGATACCAGAATTGTTGATCATACGGATCAACTCCGTCGTCGTGATAACAAAATCTGTATCCTGCTCTCCCTTTGTAAAGCTGTTCGGACGCTTAATCTCCATCTTCTTCGCGGTACACGGCATGAACGATACCATCACCGTGCGCTTGCCATCCGAATGCTTCGGATCTCTGTACCACTCCTTCGTCACCGCGGACATCATGCCCTGCGGAGAACGGCAGGTCGAAAGATTCGGCTTGAACTCAGGGTACTGGTCACAGACAAATTTCACCCATGCCGGACAGCAGGAAGTCAGAAGCGGGAATTTTCTGCCGGACTGCACTCTGTTTAAGAATTCGGCAGACTCCTCCATAACAGTCAGATCGGCGCTGAACGTCGTATCGTATACCTCATCGAAGCCCATGCGGTGAAGGACATTGACGATCTTGCCCATCACGCTTCGTCCCTTTGTCAGTCCGTACGCATCGCCTACCGCCACACGCACCGCAGGCGCCACCTGTGCGATCACGCGGACGTCGGGATCTGCCAAAGCGTCCCACACCTCATCCATATTTGTATGGATACTGATCGCACCTGTCGGACAGAATACGCGGCACTGACCGCAGCCGACACAGTCTGTATCTATGATCTTTTTATTGAATGCAGGCATGACCATCGCATCTGTACCGCGGAATGCAAAGCCGAGCGCACCGATCCCCTGAAGCTCTTCACAGGCGCGCACACAGTCGCCGCACAGAATACATTTATTCGGATCGCGAATGATCGCAGGCGAGCTGTCATCGATCTCGTGATGCTCTCTCGTATTCTCAAACCGCACGTCAAGAATGCCCATGCGGTGTGCCAGAAGCTGAAGATTACACTCGCCGCTCTTTACGCACGTCGTACAGTCTCTGCAGTGCGCGGCAAGCAGAAGCTCTACGATCAGCTTTCTGTATTTTTTCACCTTGCCGGAATTTGTATAGATCACCATTCCGTCTCTCGGCTCCTCGGAGCACGATGCGAACGTCCTGCCCCTGTCATCTTCTACGGTACACAGACGGCATGCGCCGAATGTCGACACCTCTGAATGGTAGCACAGAGTCGGAATATTGATGCCGGCTTTTCGTATTACGGATAATACGTTTTTCTCATCGGTAAATTCTACTTTTCTACCGTCAATTGTCATAAATCCCATAATTCCGCCTCCCTCTTAGTCCTCAATATAGATCGCGTCAAACGCACAGTTATCCTTACATGCTCCGCAGTGGATACAAAGCTCCGGATCGATGTGGTAGCACTGCTTGATCTTGCCTGAGATCGCTCCGACCGGACAGTTCTTTGCACACTTGGAACAGCCGCGGCAGAATTCCGGATTGATCACGTAGCGCTTCATCGCCTCGCAGACCTTTGCGCGGCACTTATGCTGTGTGATGTGCTCCTCATACTCCTCTCGGAACAATTTGAGCGTACTGAGAACAGGAAGCGGCGCGCTCTTTCCGAGACCGCAAAGAGCCATGCTTTTTACCATTTCAGCCAGCTCCTGCAAACGGTCAAGATCCTCTAGCTCGCCTTTGCCCGCTACGATCTTTTCAAGAATCTCAAGCATACGCTTCGTACCCTCGCGGCACGGCACGCACTTACCGCATGATTCGCGCTGTGTAAAGCTCATGAAGAAACGAGCCACCTCTACCATACACGTATGCTCATCCATAACAACGAGTCCGCCCGATCCTACGATCGCCCCGTATTTTTTCACAGAATCAAAATCAAGCGGCACATCGAGATGCTCCTCTGTCAGACAGCCGCCCGACGGTCCTCCGATCTGGACAGCCTTAAACTTACCGCCGTCCTTCATGCCGCCGCCGATGTCAAAAATGATCTCCCGCAGCGTCGTGCCCATCGGCACCTCGATCAGTCCCGTATTCTCGATCGCTCCTGTAAGGGAGAACGTCTTTGTACCGGGGCTTCCGACTGTTCCGATGCCGCGGTACCACTGCGCGCCGTTTAATATGATCTGCGGTACGTTAGCAAACGTCTCGACGTTATTGAGTACCGTCGGCTTTTCCCAAAGTCCCTTCTCAACGGTACGCGGCGGCTTGACACGCGGCATACCGCGGTTTCCTTCGATCGAAGCCGTCAGTGCGGAACCCTCGCCGCAGACGAATGCTCCCGCTCCCCTGTTGAT
>CATZPU010000221.1 GCA_958422845.1 uncultured Lachnospiraceae bacterium
AGTAAAATATATGTAGTGGGAATCGGGCCGGGATCGTATGACCAGATGACAGGAAGAGCGATCAGGGCGCTTACGTGCAGCGATGTAATCATCGGATATACGGTTTATGTCGATCTTGTAAGGGAGCATTTTGCAGGAAAAGAATTTATGACAACGCCGATGCGAAAAGAGGTGGATCGCTGTGTGATTGCTTTTGAGGAGGCAAAAAAGGGACGTAATGTGTCCATGATATGCAGCGGCGACGCCGGAGTATACGGTATGGCAGGACTGATGTATGAGGTGGGTGAGGATTATCCGGAGGTGGAGCTTGAGATCATTCCGGGCGTAACGGCGGCGACAGGCGGAGCCGCGGTGCTTGGAGCTCCTTTGATCCATGATTTCTGTCTGATCAGCTTAAGTGATCTGCTGACGCCGTGGGATAAGATAGAAGCAAGGCTTCTGGCTGCCGCGCAGGCGGATTTTGTCGTATGTATCTACAATCCGTCCAGTAAAAAGCGCCATGATTATCTGCAAAGGGCGTGCGATCTTTTGATGCGCTATAAATCGCCCGATACAGTGTGCGGTATCGTATCGCAGATCGCGAGAGAGGGAGAGAGTGCATCTGTTATGACGCTTCGCGAGCTTCGCGACGCGCAGGTGGATATGTTTACGACGGTATTTGTCGGAAATTCCCAGACGAAGGAACAAAACGGAAAGATGGTAACGCCGAGAGGCTATCGGATGGAAAGGTGAGATTATGTATCGCGTGATCGTATTTGCGGGAACAACAGAAGGATATGAGCTTTGCCGCTTTCTCCGTAAGCACTGTGTAGAGACGCTTGCATGTGTGGCGACGGAGTATGGGAGCAGATCGGTCGAGGAGAATGAGTACCTGCATGTCCGCAGCGGCCGTCTCTCCTGCGAAGCGATGACAGAGCTTTTTTTGGAGGAAAGACCGCAGCTTGTCCTTGATGCGACGCATCCGTATGCGGCGGAGGTGACGGAAAATATCAGATCGGCATGTGAAAGATCCGGCGTGACGCGCATCCGCGTGCTTCGCGACGCCGGAGACTGTGCGGGGGACGCTGTCTGTGTTTCCGATACAGCAGAAGCGGCAGAGTATTTGAAGTGTACAAAAGGAAGTGTCCTTCTGACTACGGGAAGTAAAGAGCTGTCTGCATTTACGTGCATACCGGATTATGAAAACAGGCTGTATGCCCGTGTGCTCTCATTACCGTCTGTTCTTGAGGAATGCAGGAAATACGGTTTTGAGGGAAAGCATCTGATCGGAATGCAGGGGCCTTTTTCAACGGAATTAAATATTGCAATGCTTCGTCAGTTTTCATGCAGGTATCTTGTGACGAAAAACACAGGAAAGGCAGGCGGCTTTGAGGAAAAGCTTGAAGCGGCGCATGCATGCGGCGTTGTGCCGGTCATTATCGGCAGACCGGTCTGTGAAAACGGCGTTTCCGTATCTGAGTGCAGAAAAATGCTGATGGAGCGGTTCTCTCTTACACGGATGCAGCAGGTAACGCTGCTTGGAATCGGTATGGGAAACCGCGGGACGATGACGGCTGCGGGGCAGGAATCGCTTTTGCAGGCGGAACTTCTGATCGGGGCGAAGCGTATGACGGATGCGGTCAGGATGGCGCATCATACGGTCGTAAATGAGTATGCAGGTGAAAAAATAGCGTCATACATAGAGGAACATCCGCAGTATGAGAGGATCGTCGTTGCGCTTTCCGGCGATGTGGGCTTTTTCAGCGGTGCAAAGAAACTGCTAAAGCTTCTTCCGCACGATACGCAGCTTATATGCGGTATCTCTTCGGCTGCATATTTTATGGCAAAGATCGGGCTATCATGGGACGATGCAAAGATCGTAAGCGCGCACGGAAGAGAAGCAAATCTCATATCGGATATCCGCTATAATGAAAAGACGTTTGCTATTCTTGGAACGGAAACGGCTGTTGCCAAGCTTGCATGCAAGCTTACACAGTACGGGATGCAGGACGTACTTTTGTATGTGGGAGAGGATCTGTCTTACGAGTCGGAGCGCATATTTGCAAAGCCTGCCGCAGAGCTTACGGATTACCGCGGCAGCAGCTTAAGCGTTGTCTGTGCGTATAATCCGAAAGCGATTGCCTATCCTGTTACGCACGGCGTACCGGATGAGGAATTTCTGCGCGGAAAAGCTCCGATGACAAAAGAGGAGGTGCGCGCCGTTTCCCTTGCAAAGCTTCGGCTTACGGAGGATTCCGTCTGCTGCGATGTGGGAGCAGGCACAGGATCCGTCGCGGTGGAAATGGCGCTGCGCGCGGTGAATGGAAAAGTATTTGCCGTAGAAAAAAAGGAAGATGCGCTCGCACTTTTAAAAGAAAATAAGAAAAAATTTGCTGTTCCGAATATGGAGATCATAGCGGGGACGGCTCCGGAAGCGCTGTATGAGCTGCCGCCCTGTACGCACGCATTTATCGGAGGCTCATCGGGAAAGCTTGGGGAGATCATAGAGGCTCTGACGGACAAAAATCAAAATATCCGTATCGTGATCAATTGTATCACACTGGAGACGCTCTCTGAGGCGCTCGCGGCGATAAAGAGGTTTGCTTTTACGAAGACGCAGATTGTGCAGCTTGGCGTTTCGCGTGCGAAAACAGCGGGCGCGTACCACATGATGATGGGAGAAAATCCGATCTATATTATCACCTGTCAGAAGGAGGAAATATGAAACTTCCGAGAGTGCTTTTTAGCGCGTGTTCCAGCGGCAGCGGAAAAACGCTGATCACCTGCGGTTTTTTGCAGGCGCTGAAAAACAGGGGGATAGAACCCGCTTCTTTTAAGTGCGGTCCCGATTATATTGATCCGATGTTTCACGAGCGTGTGATCGGAACGAGAGCATCGAATCTCGATACCTTTTTTGCGCCGCCCCAGTCTGTCCGTTATCTTTTGGCAGAAAATGCAAAAGGCTGTGATCTTGCAGTGATCGAAGGCGTGATGGGATATTATGACGGCGTGGGCGGCGTGACGCACAGGGCGAGCGCGTACGATGTTTCGTGCGTGACGGACACGCCTGCCATTCTGCTCGTAAACAGCGCAGGAATGAGCGGTTCACTGGCGGCGTGCATAAAAGGTTTTCTGGAGTATGAAAAAGACAGCCGGATACGCGGCGTCATCTTTAATCAGATGTCTCCGATGCTTTATCCGAGAATGCGCGCGCTTGTAGAAGAGCGTACCGGCGTAAAGGTGTTCGGTTACGTTCCGAAGCTTAAGGACTGTGCGCTTGAAAGCCGCCATCTCGGTCTTGTGATGCCGCAGGAGGTGCCGGCTCTTTTGGAAAAGCTGGATGATCTGGCGCATATTCTGGAGGATACGCTCGATATCGACGG
>CATZPU010000222.1 GCA_958422845.1 uncultured Lachnospiraceae bacterium
TGCGGCAGTTTCAGTTTTCACCGATCCGTATACAGGAGCTTCCGTGTGCGAAGCATATTTTCAGCCATGTGGAATGGCAGATGACGGGGTATATGGTGCTTGTCGAGGACCGGAAGCCTTTATCGGACGGTCGTTTGGCGCATGAGACTTCGCAGCAGATGCTTTTTGTCGAGCCGGCGCGTACCGAGAGGGAATATCCGGTGCCTGCGGCATTTGCGGCGTACACAAAATATCTGAGCATACGGCTTGGGCAGGAGAAGTATAAAGAAGAGCAGTGAAAAAATACGGAAAAACAGGAGAAATCGTTATGAAGATCTTATCAGTGGCAATTCCTTGCTATAATTCAGAAGCATATATGGAAAAGTGTATCAAATCGATCCTTGCAGTCGGAGAGGACGTCGAGATACTTATCGTGGACGACGGTTCTGTAAAGGACCGCACGCCGGAGATCGCTGATATGTATGCGGCGAGGTATCCCGGTATCATAAAGGCGATCCATCAGGAAAACGGCGGACACGGGGAGGCGGTAAATGCGGGGCTTCGCAATGCGTCGGGGCTGTATTATAAGGTCGTAGACAGCGACGACTGGGTAAATACGAAGGGGCTTGTAAAGATCATCCGCAAGATGAAAGAGCTTGAGGCGCAGGGCGGCGTCGATATGCTGCTCGCTAATTTTGTGTACGATAAGGCAGGAGCGAAGCACAAGAAGCTGATGCGCTTTGCAAATGTATTTCCGGTGGACGAGGTGTTCGGCTGGGACGCCATGCGTCATATGCGCCAGACACAGTATATCCTGATGCACAATATTTTTTACCGGACGCAGATGCTTCGCGACTGTAACATGGAGCTTCCGAAGCATACGTTTTATGTGGACAATATTTTTGCGTTTCAGCCGTTCCCTTACGTGAAGCGTATGTACTATATGGATGTCAATCTGTATCATTACTTTATCGGCAGGGAGGATCAGTCGGTCAATGAAAAGGTGATGATCGGCAGGATCGACCAGCAGATACGCGTCAACAAGATCATGATAGACGTAATGGCGGCGGAGGATTTTGCAGATAAGAGTCCGAGGCTGAAAAAGTATATGACGATCTACCTCACAAAAATCATGACCGTCACCTCGATCATGCTGATACTCTCCGGTACGCAGGAGGCTCTTGAGAAGAAAGCCGACGTCTGGAATTATCTGAAAGAAAAAGATGCAAAGCTGTACCGCATCATACGTCACAGCTTGTTTGGAGAGGCAATGAATCTGCCAGGGAAGGTGGGACGGCAGATCTCAAAGGGCGCGTATAAGATCGCGCAGAAATTTGTGGGATTTAATTAAAAGATATGAGGCGTCTTGTGCACTTAATAAGGACTGGCTGTCATCGCACGATGACAGCCAGCTTTTTTTCGTGGAGAGAAAAAGAAACTTTATCAAAAGATCCGGGAATCTCACCGTCTGTATGTACGCAAAGGGGAGCGTTTGTTTTGATCGTTACCGTCTTACATCGCCGGATAGTAATACCTCGCTTATTTGTGTGACGCCCGAACAGGGCGAGAGGCAGCACAGTGAGGGCGCGAAGCCTCGAAATGTTGTTTGCAACGATCAGGTCGAGACAGCCGTCATCTGCTTTGGCGTCGGGACAGAATAAAAATCCTCCGCCCTCGTAACGCAGATTCATCGCCGCCGCAAAGTATGATTTCGGGAAGGTCTGCGCCGTGCCATCGTCTATTGTGATCTGTAAGGTCTGCCGTTTCATGGTAAGGAGCAGCCACAGCGCGGTGAACAAATAGACGAGCTTGCCGGAATGAAAATGGTTCAGCGTATTTTTCAGACCGGAATCAAGTACGCAGTTGCAGACGGAAGCGTCGAATCCGATGCCGGAGCTGACGGCAAAGAAGCGCGTCTTTTGACCGGACTGCGTGATGCCGATGTTGACGGGGCGCAGTTCTTTCGGATTCAGGATCGCATGCAGCGCTTCTATCGGATCTTTGGCAAGATGCAGACCGCGGACAAAATCATTTCCGGAGCCCGTCGGTATGCAGCCGAAGGTAATATGCGGGATCACTGCGTTTTCATCAGAGCGCATTTCCTCCTGCGAATCTGACAGTCCGCCGTGCGCAAGTCCGGTAAAAAGACCGTCGACCGTCTCGTTGATCGTGCCGTCGCCGCCGACGACAACGAGTGTAAAGGGCTGCTTTGACTGTGCGAGCGAGGCTGCCAGCGCGCGCGCTTCGCCGCGGCGCGACAGCAGAAATGATTTGTATGAAATATGGTTCCGGTCAAGCTCTGCGCAGATGGTATTCCAGACGGTGCGCCCGCGGCTGGAGCCGGAAGCGGGATTGACGATAAAATAGTACATAATTCCTCCTGTGCGGCGTAATGGTTCGGTTCTGTCTATATAGAAGTGGCAGAATGAGATACCGCAATGTTCATATCTTATCAGATTTTTCACGATTCGACAATATGAGCGCCGCTCCCTTATTGTTTTTTTATATGGATTGTGCTATTATGGGAAAAGTTACTATACCGTACAGGAGGAGAAAATGGAACTGGAAAAGGAAGTAGTATCAAAGAATTTTATTGAGCAGATCATTGAAAAGGATTTAGCGGAAGGTCACTGTACGACGGTGCATACGCGTTTTCCGCCGGAGCCGAACGGTTATCTGCATATCGGACACGCCAAGTCGATTCTTTTAAATTACGGACTGGCTAAAAAATATAACGGAAAATTCAATCTTCGTTTTGACGACACGAACCCGACAAAGGAAAAGTCTGAGTTCGTAGAATCGATCCTTGCGGACGTAAAATGGCTTGGAGCTGATTTTGAGGACAGGTTGTTCTTCGCGTCCAACTATTTTGACGCGATGTATGAAGCGGCTGTGAAGCTCATTAAAAAGGGCAAGGCATTTGTCTGCGATCTGACGGCAGAGGAGATGCGCGAATACCGCGGTACTCTGACTGAAGCGGGAAAGGAAAGCCCGTACCGCAACCGTTCCGTCGAGGAGAACCTTGAGCTGTTTGAGAACATGAAAAACGGTATGTATGAGGACGGCGCTAAGGTGCTTCGTGCAAAGATCGATATGGCGTCCCCGAATATGAACATGCGCGATCCGGTCATTTACCGTGTAGCGCGGATGAACCATCACAATACAGGAGATAAGTGGTGCATCTATCCGATGTACGACTTTGCGCATCCGATCGAGGACGCGATCGAGGGAATCACGCACTCGATCTGTACGCTGGAGTTTGAGGATCACCGTCCGCTGTATGACTGGGTAGTAAGAGAACTGGAGTACGAGATGCCGCCGAAGCAGATCGAGTTTGCAAAGCTGTATCTGACTAATGTGGTGACAGGTAAGCGTTATATCA
>CATZPU010000223.1 GCA_958422845.1 uncultured Lachnospiraceae bacterium
GATACGGTCCACCGAATGCAAGCGGCAGTCCGAGAGGCTGTCCTTCTCCCACTGCCACATCAGCCCCGCATTCTGCCGGAGTCTGTAAAATGGCAAGTGCGATCGGATTACAGCCCATAATAAACTTTGCGCCCGCCTCATGCGCGATCTCTCCAAGTCCCTTTGCATCTTCTATATTTCCGTAAAAGTTCGGCTGCTGTACGTAAAAGCATGCACTCTCCTCATTAAGCGCTTCACGAAGCGCATGCGCATCCGTCACGCCGTCCTTTTCAGGAATCATCACGACTTCTGTGTTGCTGGCATAACAGTACGTTTTTATTACTTTTATTACCTCCGGATTCGCCGCCGCAGATACGTACGCGGTGCGCCGCTTTCTTTCCCTGCACATAGCGACCGCCTCCGCTGCCGCTGTCGCTCCGTCATACACCGAAGCATTCGATGCCGCCATTCCTGTCAGCTCGCAGATCATTGTCTGATATTCAAAAATAGACTGCAAAATGCCCTGACTGATCTCTGCCTGATAAGGCGTGTACGCAGTCACAAACTGCTCCTTCCCTATCACGCTCCCCACGATTGCCGGAATATAATGGTCGTACGCCCCGGCTCCGCGGAAAATATGGCGAAACTGTTTATTTTTCTGTGCGAGCTCCTCCATGCGGTCAAACGCCTGCATCTCCGAAAGTCCTTCCGGCAGATCGAGCTCCTTTAGCTTCACCTGCTCGGGAATATGTGAAAACAGCTCCTCGAAGCTGTGAAAGCCGATCTCCTCAAGCATTTCCTGCTGTTCCTGTGCGGTATTCGGCAAAAAAGATCCCATAATGGAGTCCTCCTTCCTTCTCCGGCTCTTTCAAGCCCTGTACTTATCTCTTCTTACGCGCCTGCAGGCTCTGTTTTTACGCTTCTTCGCTCTCGTAGAATGCAATGTATGCTGCCGCGTCAAGCAGCTCTTCCTTATCCGTGATATTTTCTACCTTGATCATCCATGCTCCGTACGGGTCCTCATTCAGATTTTCCGGCGCGTCCAGAAGATCCTCATTGATCTCTGCCACCGTACCTGTAACCGGTGAAAAAATATCAGAAACTGCCTTTACCGACTCTACGTCTCCAAACGGCTCTCCTGATGTCACCTCGTCTCCGACCTCCGGAAGGTTCACAAATACAAGATCGCCGAGCGCATCCTGTGCGTAGTCTGTGATCCCGATCAGTGCTGTCGTTTCGTCAATAAACTTTACCCATTCATGTGATCTGCTGTATACAAGATTTTCCGGATGATTCATTTTATTTTCCTCCTGATTTTAATGATAATATAGATTTTAATATATGATATTGGCAACTATCTTTTCGTTATCCTTATTTTACTGTCCTCTTTTATAAAACGGAAGCCGCACTACCTCAGCCGCTACCCGTCTGCCTCTTACGTCTGCTTCGACCTGCGTGCCGCACTTTGCGTACTCACAATCCACAAGCGCCATGGCAAGCGGAGCTTTCAGATACGGACAGTGTGTACCCGATGTCGTCACTCCGATCTTTTTTCCGTCCGCATAGATGTCGCAGTGCTCGCGGATGATCCCTCTTCCGGTCACCTTAAGTCCGACTCTTTTTTGACTCGGAGCTCCTTTTTCTTCAAGCGCCGTCTTTCCGATGAAATCGTCCTTGTCCATCTTGACAAAAACGCCGAGTCCCGCTTCAAACGGTGTAATATCGTCTGTCATCTCATGCCCGTACAGCGGCATAGACGCTTCCAGACGAAGCGTATCACGGGCGCCAAGTCCGCAGCATATCACGCCCTCTTCCTTTCCCGTCTCAAGCAGCAGCTCCCACAGCTTCTGTGCCTCTCCCGCCGCAAGATAAAACTCAAATCCATCCTCTCCCGTGTAGCCCGTTCTGGAAATAATACATTTGATCCCGTTTATCTCTCCGTCGAATTTACAGCTGTAATACTTTTTCGGAATCATTTCATCCGGTACGAGCTTTTGAAGGATCGCCTCAGCCTTCGGTCCCTGAAGAGCTATCTGCGCAGCGGAAGAAGAAATATCCATAAACGTTACATCTCCGAATGCGTGATCTTTCATCCACGCAAAGTCCTTATCCTTATTTGCCGCATTGACAACGATAAAATAATGCTCGTCCCTGACCTTATATACGATCAGGTCATCCACCACGCCTCCATTTTCGTTGCACATCGGACTGTACCTCGCCTGCCCGTCATACATTACTGTATAATCATTCGTCAGCAGGTGATTCAGATTTGTCACGGCATCGCTGCCCTCGCACAGAATCTCGCCCATATGCGATACATCAAACATACCGCAGGCAGTACGGACTGCCATATGCTCTGCGATCACACCGGATTCATACTGCACCGGAAGCAGATAGCCCGCAAACGGCACTATTTTTCCTTTGTGCTGTACGTGTGTTTCATACAACGGTGTTTTTAATTCCATTTTCCACTCCTTTCTCACGGCTCCGGAATAAAAGGACACAAAAAGGCGCACAGAATAAACTATCCTGTGCGCCTCTGTCTCTTTACCTGAAAGATTAGCTCTGCAGATGCAGAATTGCTTCGTCGGTGAACTTGCCCTTTCCAGAGTGTCGTCCGAATCCAGTCCTTTTGCCTGAGAGTTTACCGCGACTTCACCTTCGGCGTCATGCGATCAAAATGATACGTATGATCTCTCCCAGATTCTTCATTCGACGTATTCACTTAGTATATTTACATTATATTGCACAATTTCAAGGGTGTCAATGGTTATTTTTTGTGTGTTATTACCCTGTTATCTTCTGATCAGCGGAAAATTCCTCCTGCATACTTTTCAAAACGGCAGACTATCTTTCACACACAGCGCCCCCGAGGATGTCAAGTCATTGCTACAAACTTTTTGACCTTTTTTACTTCGATTTTTCCCATAAAACCGTTGTTTTAAAACGTAGGACGTTATATTGTTGTCACAAAATCAATAGGGAGGTTGTAACGTCATTGTCACTATTCATACAGCAACAAATATCGCATTATTACCACAATAGCAAACCTCTCAAATCAAGCTTAGTGAAACTTAGCAAAACTTAAATTTATTGTATTTTTTCTCTTTACTCAAGGAAAAGGCACTGTAAAACCGATAATACATTGTTTTCAGTGCCTTTTTTACATATTTTTCTATTAAAATTCTCTCACATGCTTATATAAGTGAAACTTAGCGAAACTTAAATTATGCCCAATATGGAATATACTTTTTATATCTTGGTGCAGTATCCGGATCCATTACTTTAATATATCCACCTTCAACAGCACTGGTAAGAAGTCTCGATGCCTTGGCCTTCTCTTTTTCTCCCAGACCAAATATTTTTCGAATATCTGAAT
>CATZPU010000224.1 GCA_958422845.1 uncultured Lachnospiraceae bacterium
GAGAAAACATGGCAAAGAGAATGATTACGACAGACACGATGGAGGAGGACATCCGGCTGGAGCCGGGGCTTCGTCCGAAGCTTCTGAATGAATACATTGGTCAGGAAAAGGTCAAGGGCACACTGAAAATTTTTATAGAGGCGGCAAGGCAGAGAAAGGACTCTCTCGATCACGTACTGTTCTACGGCCCGCCGGGGCTTGGAAAGACGACTCTGGCTTGTATCGTGGCAAATGAGATGGATGTGAACATCAAGATCACCTCCGGTCCTGCGATCGAGAAGCCGGGAGAGATGGCTGCGATACTGAATAATCTTCAGGAGGGGGACGTTCTTTTTGTTGACGAGATACACCGACTGAACCGGCAGGTGGAAGAGGTGCTGTATCCTGCAATGGAGGATTTTGCGATCGACATTATGATAGGCAAGGGCGCTGCCGCCCGTTCGATACGTCTTGACTTGCCGAAATTTACGCTGATCGGTGCGACGACGAGGGCAGGTATGCTCTCGGCTCCGCTTCGCGACCGTTTCGGCGTAGTGAACCATCTGGAATACTATACGGAAAAGGAGCTCCAGACGATCGTTCTGCGGTCGGCGGAAGTTCTTGGCGTCGGGATCGACAGCCGCGGTGCGCTTGAGATCGCAAGACGTTCCAGAGGCACGCCGCGTCTTGCAAACCGTATGCTAAAAAGAGTCAGGGATTATGCGCAGGTGCGCTATGACGGCAGGATATCCTCGGAGATCGCCTCGGAGGCGCTCGATCTTCTTGAGGTAGACCGATACGGTCTGGATCGGATCGACAGAGGGATACTGGAGCTGATGATGGACAAGTTCGGCGGAGGACCGGTCGGGCTTGATACGCTTGCCGCTGCGATCGGAGAGGATTCCGGTACGATCGAGGACGTTTACGAGCCGTATCTGATCAAGAACGGATTTTTAAACCGCACGCCGAAAGGGCGGGTAGCGACCGACTTTGCGTACGAACATCTGGGCAGGTCAAAATAAAGTATTGTAATTCTCAGATTTTAGATTATAATCTATCATATAAACATTTATGCGGAAAGGTAGGGCAGCTATGTCGGCCAAGAATAAAACACAGGTGATAATCGCGGGCAAGATCTATACGCTGAGCGGCTATGAGAGTGAGGAGTACCTGCAGCGTGTTGCAGCATATCTGAATGGAAAGATCTCCGAATTTAAAAGTATGGAGGGCTATTCACGGCTGTCCCCTGATTTGAGAAATATCATGCTCGATCTGAATATGGCAGACGATTATTTCAAGATGAAGAAGAAGATCGAGGAACTGGAGCGGGAGCTGCTGGCAAAGGATAAGGAAGTCTATGATTTCAAGCATGAACTGATCACTGCGCAGATAAAGCTTGAGAATGCAGAAAAAGACGTTCAGACATTGGAAGAAAAGAACATACAGCTTCAAAAAGAAAATATTCAAATGGAAACACAGCTTAAGAATACAAACAGACGATAGAAAAATGTCAGTGCACAATGGACGCTTTGCCCTTGTCCGCTGACGTTTTTGCATCAGGATTTAGAAGGAGGTATTTATGGTCGAATTACTGGCCCCTGCCGGATCATTTGAGAGTCTTAAGGCAGCGGTGCATGCCGGAGCGGACGCCGTCTATATCGGCGGTTCACAGTTTGGCGCGCGGGCATACGCCGATAATCCGGATGAGGAGCATCTCAACAGGGGGATCGATTACTGTCATCTTCACGGACGAAAGCTTTATATGACGGTGAATACGCTCCTGAAGGAAGAGGAGATGGAGCAGAAGTTGTTTTCGTATCTTCTTCCTTACTATAAAAATGGACTGGATGCGGTGATCGTACAGGATTTTGGCGTACTGGAGCTTATCCGCAGGTCTTTTCCCGATATGGAGATACACGGAAGCACACAAATGACGGTCACGAGCGCCGACGGAGCAAAGTTTCTGAAAAGTCTCGGGGTCACGCGCGTCGTTCCGGCAAGAGAGCTGTCGCTGTCTGAGATACGCACTATAATAGAAAAGGCAGGCATTGAGGTCGAGACGTTTATTCACGGCGCAATGTGTTACTGCTATTCCGGACAGTGCCTTTTAAGCAGTATGATCGGCGGCAGGAGCGGAAACAGGGGGCGGTGCGCACAGCCCTGCCGTCTTCCGTATGCGGTGCAGGAGAGCTCTCAGACGGCAGGCGCAAAAAAAGGAAAAACACAGTATCTGCTCAGTATGAAGGATATGTGTACGATAGACAGACTTCCGGAGCTCATTGAAGCGGGGATCTCCTCTTTTAAGATAGAAGGAAGAATGAAGCGGCCGGAATATACGGCGGGGGTAGTGGCGGTTTACAGGAAATACATTGACCGTTTCCTCACATACGGCGCATCGGGCTATCGGGTAGAGGAAGAGGACCGCCGCGTGCTGCTTGATCTGTACAACAGAGGCGGATTCTCGGACGGTTATTATTCCAAACATAACGGTAAGCATATGATGGCGCTTACGCGCCCCAACCACCTCGGTACAGAGGCTGCCCGCATCAGGCGGACCATGAGGGACGGCGCACAGGCGGAAGCTTTGGAGTCGCTTCACAAAAAAGACGTACTGGAGCTTTCAGACGGAAATGAGATCGTACTTTCGGAAGATGTCAAAAAGGGCAGTCTGTTTGTCATTACACGGGGGAAGGGAAGGATACAGAACGGCGGAATCGTGTATCGCACGAAAAATGAGTTTCTCCTCGATCTTCTTTGGAATAAGTATATTGAAACCGATTATAAAGAAAAAATTAAGGGGGAGTTAAAGATTTTTCGCGATTCTCCTGCTATATTAAAGCTGTGGTGCCGTGATGTGCAGGTCGAATGCTGCCGCAGGATCGCCGAGGCGGCGAAAAATGCGCCTGCCACAGAAGAGACGGTGATCCGCCAGATGAAAAAAACAGGGCAGACAGATTTTGAATTTGAGAGCTTTACAGTCACTATGGAGGACGGCTTGTTCATTCCGGTCAAGGCGCTCAACGAGCTGCGCAGGGAAGGGCTTGACGCCCTTGCATCCGCTATCCTTGAAAAGAGGCGCTCCATACGCAGACTGGAGCAGCAGGACGATACTTCAAAGCAGGCAGCCGTTGCACGGCAGAACGATAGCTCAGAGCAGGCAGGCGTTATACAGCAGGACGATACGGCGGGAACAGCGCCGCTTTCGGAAAAAGAAGTGAAAAGGAATTGCGGTCTTACCGTATCAGTCATGACAAGAGAGCAGACAGAGGCGGTACTTTCGTTTCTGGAGCAGAGAAAAACACAGCGGTGCGGCGGTGTGCCGGAAGGCGGCGCATCAGGGCATGATATGGCAGAGAGCGGCGTAAACGGGATAGAT
>CATZPU010000225.1 GCA_958422845.1 uncultured Lachnospiraceae bacterium
GGCGGATGCGCTCGATTGTATACATCAAGAATCACTTGATCTCGCGATTCTCGATGTGATGCTGCCTGATATGAGCGGACTGGAGATATGTAAAAAGATACGTGAAACGCATCAGTATCCGATCATTATGCTGACGGCGAAGGGCGAGGAGATCGATAAGGTGATGGGGCTGACGCTTGGGGCAGATGATTACGTCACGAAGCCGTTTTTGCCGCTGGAGCTGATTGCGCGGGTGAAGGCGCAGCTTCGCAGATATAAGCGGTATAACGCAGGGGCGCAGCAGGCGGATGAAGGAATCATCACGCACGGAGGTCTTGTTCTGGATATAGAAAAGCATGAATGTACGCTGAATGAAAAGACGCTGCCGCTTACCCCGACGGAGTTTTCGATCCTTGCAATTCTTTGCAGAGAGCGCGGCAGGGTGGTAAGCTCTGAGGAGCTGTTTCATGAGATATGGAAAGATGAGTATTACAGCAAGACAAACAATACGATCACCGTACATATCCGGCATCTGAGGGAGAAGATGGGGGATTCGTTTGAAGAGCCGAAGTACATCAAAACAGTCTGGGGGTGCGGATACAAAATTGAAAAATAAATATCTTGCGGTGATAAAAACAGCAGGCGTATGCATCTTTGGCGTGCTGGTCTGCTGCGGTTTTTACTATTTCGTCGATCAGGTGTGGAACGGCATGTTTGTGGAATGGTTCGCGCGCGAGTTGATGATAGAAAAAGAGATGATGTATATGGGGCAGAACATGATCGTGCGCGAGCCGAACTGGTGGGTAATCAAGGAACTGCTTCTTATCACACTGTGTATATTGATCGTCGTTGTGATACTGATCGTGGCGCTCGTTTCTCGTTTTTATGCAAAGGCGAGGGAGGAAAAGACGGTCACGAAGATCAGTCAGGAGATACGCGATTATATGGATCAGGCGGAGAATCCGTCCGATATTTTTCCGAGGGAGCATGCAGAGGTGCTTGCGCAGATCTCCGAGATCAAGTCTGCCATGCAGCGCGATAAGCAGATACTGAAGGAAGAAGCTTCCCGAAAGAATGACCTGATCACATATCTGGCGCACGATCTGAAGACGCCGCTTACGTCTGTGATCGGATATTTAAGCCTGCTCGATGAAGTACCCGATATGCCGCAGCAGCAGAAAGAGAAATATGTGAATATCGCACTGGATAAGGCGCATCGTCTGGAAAAGCTGATCAATGAATTTTTTGATATTACGCGTTACAACTTGCAGCAGATAGAGCTGGAGGAGGAGCGGATCGACCTGTCCTATATGCTGATGCAGATGGCGGATGAATTTTACCCTATCCTGAAAACGCACGGCAATACGATACGGGTAGAGGCAGCGGAGGATCTGACTGTCTACGGCGATTCGCTGAAACTTGCGAGGGTATTCAATAATCTTCTGAAAAATGCGGTCTACTACAGCTATCCGAATACGGAGATCACGATTCGGGCAGAGCAGCTTGCGCAGGCGGTTCGGATTTCTTTTAGCAATCAGGGAAAAACGATTCCTGCACAGAAACTGAACGCTGTATTTGAAAAGTTTTTCCGTCTCGATGAAGCGCGGGCGACAAACACAGGAGGAGCAGGGCTCGGTCTTGCTATAGCAAAGGAGATCGTCACGCTGCATGGCGGAACGATTACGGCAAAGAGTGAGAGAGAGCAGACGACGTTCTGCGTTACGCTGCCAGCCTAACAGCTCTAGGAGTAATAATCGCAGTGTGATATTCATCTTTTCTTAAGATTTCAACAACAGAATGTTAAAGTATGGAAGGCTCCCGTTTTGTACAATGATTACGAAACGGGAGCTGATTTTGCGCACGGATGCAAGAGGCAGGAAAACGCTTCGCGATATGCATTCGACGCGGCAAGTCTGCGCTTCATGGAGATAGGGGAAATTGTGAAAAAGGATGGTGCATCTGATGGAGAGAAGAAGATATGAGCGGGAAGCTTCCCGTAAACGGAGACAGAGAAGGCAGAGGAGGCTTGCACTTTCGATGACGGGTGTTTTGCTTGGCGCAGCCTGTATGGCAGGCGCCGTATGGTTTATCTCAGGACAGAATGGATGGCAGATTCCAGAGCAGAGCGGAATGTCGGCGGAGACACAGGGGTGGCAGACGATCTCGCAGAAAGATGGGGTGTCGGCAGAGACGCAGGGCTGGCAGATCACCTCACAGCAGAGTGCAGAGGCAGCTTTGGCGCAGGATTGGGAGACTTCCGATGTACATTCTGTGTCGGATGCAAACGCAGCAGACTTGGCGCAGGCGGCGGATCTGAGCGGTCTGTACAGCAGGAATGCAGTTTTGAAGGATCTGGAGACGGGAGAGATTCTGGCACAGCGCGGTTTGCAGGAGCGGATTTATCCGGCGTCGCTTACGAAGATCATGACGGCGATTCTGGCGATCGAGCATACGGAAAATATGGATGAACGGATCGTTCTTTCGGAGGATTATTTTCCGAGGCTGTATGCAGAGGGAGCTTCGATGGCAGGATTTTTGCCGGGGGAAGAGGCGAGCTTTCGGGAGCTCTTGTACGGAGTTCTGCTTCCGTCAGGCGCGGAGTGCTGCATGGAATTTGCATACAGGATCGCAGGCTCAGAGGAAGCGTTTGCCGCAATGATGAATGAGAAGGCGCAGGAGCTGGGGCTGTACGATACGCATTTTTGCAATGCCACGGGACTGCACGATCGGCAGCACTATTCTACGGTCGGCGACATTGCTCAGCTTTTGCAGTATGCGCTGCAAAACGAGACGTTTCGGGAAGCGTTTACGAGCAGCAGATACAGCACATTTCCGACGGCGCAGCACCCCGACGGCTTTACCTTTTACAGTACGATGTTTACTGCGATGGAGAGTCCGGAGGTGACGGGCGGAGTGATACTTGGCGGCAAGACAGGGTATACCGAGGAAGCGGGGCTGTGTTTGGCAAGCCTTGCCCAGATAGATGGAAAAGAGTATATTCTGGTGACGGCGAATGCCGCAGGTTCTCATCGGACTGAGCCGTTCCATACGATAGATGCGGCAAATGTATACAGTCAGGTGGGATCAGGTCAGTTCTAAAGTCGATTTACGAAATCTTTTTTTTATGATACAATAAACTCCGAAATCCGGCAGCGATGCGGCTGGGATCTATTCAGTGAACGACGGGCAATTGTCCGGTACAGACTGGCTATGGCGTATCGGACAGGTGTAAGTATAGAAAGCAGAGGAGTTTTGATGATGAAACATGGTTTGAGAAAGGCAGGATGTGCGGTCGTGATGGCGGCTGTGCTTTTGCTTGGCGGCTGCGCAATGGGCGGCGCAAAGGGAGAAAAGACGGTCGCGGGCAATGC
>CATZPU010000226.1 GCA_958422845.1 uncultured Lachnospiraceae bacterium
GATTTCCCTGCGTTTTGCCCTGATATACCTGATAGCGGCGTAGCAGCGCATGGACGCGGTCAAGAAGCTCACTGTAGGAAAACGGTTTGGCAAGGTAATCGTCTCCGCCGCTTGAGAAACCAAGCGTTTTGTCGCTGTCCTTCGTTCTTGCGCTCAAGAACAGGATGGGAGCGTTTGTGCACTTCCTCATCTCCAGACACGTCTGATAGCCGTTTCTGCCGGGCATCATAATATCGAGAATAATCAGATCATATATGTTTTCTCTGAGGAGCAACAGAGCGTCGTCTCCGTTTGCGGCTGTTTCTACCGCGTACCCTTCCGCGCTTAAAAGAATCTGTATTATTTCAAGAATTTCCGGATTATCATCAACGGCAAGAATCCGTGTATCGCCTTCGTTCATATGGCAGGCTCCTTCCTGTTGCATATCTGCTGTTTAGATGGTCGTTTATTATCATACCACAAGGACTTCTGTATTTCGCTGTGACTTAAGAAATCTTAAGGTTTTCTTTGGGCATTTCTTAAATTATTGCGCGTAAGATGAGGCTATCTGATTGAAACAGAACGATCAGGGGTATTCTTATACCAGACAGGCGTAAAAACGCCGGAAGTATGTGGTCTGGACAAGGCAAAGATGATAAGACGGAGGTGCAGGATAGTATGATCTCAATAGTTATCCCGTGTTTTAATGAGGAAGAAGCGCTCCCTGTATATTATCGGGAGATGAAAAAGGTAATGGATCAGATGAAAGGAATATCGTTTGAACTGCTGTTTGTCGATGACGGTTCATCGGACGGAACGCTTGACTGGATGAGGAGCGTGCACAAGGAGGACGAACGGTGCCGCTATCTGTCTTTTTCAAGAAATTTTGGAAAGGAGGCGGCGATCTATGCCGGACTTACAAAAGCGAAGGGAGAATATGTGGCGGTGATGGATGCCGATCTGCAGGACCCGCCGTCGCTTTTGCCGGAAATGTACCGGATATTGCAGGAGGAACCGTATGACAGCGTCGCTGCGAGAAGGTCGACGCGAGAGGGAGAACCGTGGCTGCGTTCAAAGCTTTCTACATGCTTTTACAGTTTTATCAACCGTGTGTCCAAGGCGCAGATCGTAAGCGGAGCCAGAGATTATCGCCTGATGAAGCGGAAGATGGTAGATGCGATCCTTTCGATGCAGGAATACAGCCGTTTTACGAAAGGAATGTTCGGCTGGGTGGGTTTTCGCACGAAATGGATCGAGTATGAGAATGTGGAGCGGTGCGCCGGAGAGACGAAGTGGGGAATTGGAAAATTATTTTTATATGCGATGGAAGGGATCGGCGGTTTTTCAGCAGCGCCTTTGTTTCTGGCGCCTGTGATCGGCTGTGTGCTTTGTATAGCGGGCGTGGTGACCGGCGTCGTCGGTCTCACGGCATCGCTTATCGGTCATGTGCATATTCCGGAGCTTGTGTTTCTGGCGGCGCTCATACTGATTATAGGCGGAATACAGCTTATGTGCAGCGGAATTTATTCGTGGTATCTTTCCAGAACATACCTTGAGACAAAGCATCGTCCGATCTATATTTTGCAGGAGACGGGAGAACCAGAATCGGGAGAAGAGCAGGTGCAGCAGCGTGCCGTACTCGTCCCTATCAAAAAGGAGAACACGTATGAGACGGCATGAGAGAAGCGAAAAAGGGGTAAGGCATCGTGTAAAAGCAGAAAGTACGGGGCAGTGCGTGATGCGAATGGATAGCCGTACGAGAAACGGTATGAGCCGCGAGGTTGTCAGTGTGATGATTCTTGCAGCTCTTTCGCTTTTCTTCTGCTGGATTTTTATAGGGAGGTTTGGAATCTTTGGTTCCAAGACCGACTGGATCAGCCAGCATAGTGTGATTCCGGAATATTTCCGGCAGCAGTTTTACGAGACGGGAGATTTTTTCCCTGAGTTTGCACCAAATATCGGAGGCGGGCAGAATATCTATAATTTTTCTTATTACGGTCTGTACAGCCCTGTGATCCTGTTTTCTTATCTGATGCCGTCAGTGAAGATGGGAGACTATATTATGGTGAGCTCGATGTTTCTGGCGGCGCTTTCGGCTATCCTGTTTTACCTGTGGCTTCGCAGCAGAGCCTTTTCAGGTCCAGTCAGTTTTTGGAGCGCGCTGATGCTTGAGCTTTCCGGACCGATGATCTTTCATTCTTCGCGCCATATAATGTTCGTAAATTATATGCCGTTTCTCATTATGGCGCTGTGGGGGATCGACCGGTATTTTGGAAATACAGAAAATGCAGTGTGCGGGAATGAGGGAAGCAGGAACGCGAAGAACGGGAGCGGAAATGGCGGGCGTGAGAATAACAGGAACAGGAATGAAATAAGCAGGAAAACAGGATTTTGCCTGCAGCGGACGTTTTTTGGTCGTCCGTGGCTTTACATAGCAGGCGTCTTTCTGATGATCCTTACGAGTTTTTATTTCAGTGTCGGCGGTATCCTTGTTCTGTGCATCTACGGTCTGCACCGCTATGCGCAGGTGCGGCGGAAGCAGCGCATACGCGAGTACGAATGCACAAAACTATGTGGCGTCAGGAAAGAGCAGGCGCACGGAAGAAAGCGGGCGCACGGATTCTTCCGATACCTCTGTGAAGCGGCGCGGTTCGGAAGAGACGCGGCAGCGTTCTTGCTTCCGATCGTGACTGCTGTTTGTATGAGCGCATTTCTCCTGACCCCGACGGCGTATGCGCTTGCAGGGAAACGTGATACGGCGGCAGGATTTTCTATTTCTTCGCTTTTTACGCCGGACTTTTATGACTTTCGGCTGTTTTATAATTCGTACGGCATCGGACTGACGAGTTTTGCGGCTGTAGCTTTGGTTGCGGGGCTTTTTTGGAAAAAGGCAGAGAATCGTATTCTGATATTAAGTTGTATTGCTGTACTGCTTTTTCCGGTGTTTCCGTGGATGTTAAACGGAGGGCTGTATCCGAGGGATAAGGCGCTGATTCCGTTTCTTCCTCTTTTGTGCTATGTGACTGCTCTTTACGTGCAGCGTATGCAGATATTGTGTGAGAAGAACAGAGGTTCCGATACAGAGCAAACGTGCGGTAAGGACGAGCGAACAGATACGGAGCCGGATCTCAGGAAAAACGCTAAGAATCGATTTGGCGTGAGCGCTGTGCCGATCTGCGCGAAGATATGGCGAAACGGTGCAGGCGCAGCGCCGTATGTGTTAGTCCTTGTTTTGCTGTTCTGGCAAACAGGGTACCGTGTCTTGGACTGGACGGAGGTTTTGGAGAGCCTGCCGCAGACGCTTCTTGGAGGAGGTACGGTAAGCTTCCGGCAGCAGCGCGCCCTTTT
>CATZPU010000227.1 GCA_958422845.1 uncultured Lachnospiraceae bacterium
TGAAATTTTCGATCGCTTTTCGAATCATCCGCTCAAAGCCGAGACAGTAGCGGATATTTACCGATCTCTTGATAGAAATATCCTTGCCGCCGACCTCAAAGCCTATCCGGTACCCTTCCGTATATGTATCCGCCATCGCAGCGATCTCTTCCTCTGAAAGGGTATTTAAAAAGGACGCCATCTTAAGCTCATTTTCCGAGACGTACTCGCCGTACCGGTACAGATACCGCAGGTCGGTAAGATCGGACTCCGTCACGATCCGCGCCGCAAAATCAAGGGACGGATCCGTCGCCTCCCGCGTGCGGTACGTCACAAAGAGATCGCTGTAATCGCTGACAAACCAGTATACGATCTGCTGGATCTCCTTATACTCCGGCAGCTCCTCCTGCTCAAAGCAGTTGTATACCTCTATGAACAGCTCCAGAAGAATGACTGTCTCCTCCAGACGCTTTTCAAAAATGTAGACGATCAGTCCGCGAAGCTCTGTATACAAAAAGCTTAAGATACGGCCGTGTACCTCCCCAAGCTGAGCCACCGCATACGCGGGATTGCCGAAGCTCGTCTCATACTGCGCCGGAAGGATGTCGTGATACAGCGCTTCATTGAGCTCCTGCCACTGACAAAGCGTATACGCATCTGTCTCCCCTGAATCGATCATGCGCTTCAGCTCTTCCATCTGCACAAGAAACTGCGCAGTCCTGCCAAAAAAAATGCAAAAAGGCGCGGGAACCGTCTCTTCTTCGCAGATCCTGTGGATCCGCTCCATAGCGAGAACGTACCGCTCCTTCAAATAATCTTCGTTCTTTTCTTCCATGATATTCCTCCTGTTTGAATATTCAGTTTTACAGATTTACAAGTCCGATACAGACGATGAGGAACCAGCCTGCGATCGCCACTGTCCCAAGTATCGTTCCGAGCTTGCTGCAAAAATACGATTTACACTCGTCCTTAAATCCGATAAATCCGTATCTAAGCCCTGCAAATGCCATTACGATGCCTGTAAATCCAAAAGCGCCTATCCATGCGCCCAAGCTTCCTTTCATAATAAAGGACAGAAAAAGAAGCAGCAGTAAAATCAGAACAGAAGCTGTGCTGAGCACTGCCGAAGCAACGCTGTTCGATGAGTATTTTTTCTCGACAAACGAATAAGACTGCCGTTTTGCCATAATTGCCTCCTACTATTTGTACTACCGCGCTTCCAGTTTCAGATAACATCTGCTCACGATCCAAAAGAGCGCGTAACCGAGCAGAGCGCCGAGCGTATTGAGTATCATATCGTCCACATCGAAGCTGCCCACCTGAAAAAGAAACTGCGAGACCTCGATCAGCACACTCACCTCAAGACCGAGAAGCGTGGTTTTCCATGCCCTGCGCGCGCCCTTCGTCATAACCGGAAGCAGCGCGCCAAACGGCATAAAGCCGATCACATTTCCTGCAATGTTGAGAAATACTGCGCGGAATCCCAGTATCTCCCTGTAGTCCCAGAATCTTCTGATCTCGCGAAACGGCTCGATATTGTACGCATATGAAACTCCTGCCCTGCGTCCGTACTCCTCTGCAAAAAACAGAAAGTAAACGAGGCATACCATGTAGATCAGAAACAGGCACGCCCCCGATATTCTAATTCCTTTTCTGACTGCCGATGCCATCAGATCATCAGGTCCGTCTTACTTTTTATCAATCTTGCTCCGCTGATCACTAAAAGCACTCCGGCAGAAATTCCTGTCACGATCGTAACGATCCCGATCACAAGGCTCATGATCCCTGCGCCGGACATTGTTTTGAATATTTTTTCGTTCATACAATCCCTCCACATAAAATTATGCGCCGTACTGCTTATAATATTCGTCGATCGCAGCTTTCATTGCATCGTCGATCACGATCTTTCCCTGACACGGTCTGTTGTAAAGGTATTCCACTACCTCTTCCATCGTCACGATCGCATTCGTCTCAAAGCCGTACAGATCCTTCACCTCGTCGAGCGCGCACTTTTCGCCGCCTTTTCCGACCTCCATGCGGTTCAGAGATACCATCAGGCCGACGATCTCCACATCTGCCGCGCCTTTTACCTTCGGCACCGTCTCCTCCATGGATTTACCGGATGTAGTAACGTCCTCGATCATAATAACACGGTCGCCGTCTTGCAGCTTGCTGCCGAGAAAACTTCCCTTGTCTGCGCCGTGATCCTTCTCCTCCTTGCGGTCACAGCAGTAACGCACCTCTTTGCCGTACAGCTCGCTGTATGCGATCGCCGTCACGACTGCAAGCGGAATACCCTTATATGCCGGCCCGAACAGTACGTCAAAGTCATCTCCGTACGCATCGTGGATCGCCTTCGCGTAGTACTCTCCCAGTCTCTTAAGCTGCGAGCCTGTCACGTATGCGCCCGCATTCATAAAGAACGGAGATTTTCTTCCGCTCTTTAAGGTGAACTCACCAAACTTGAGCACATCGCTTTCTACCATAAACTCAATAAATTCCTGCTTATATGCTTCCATTTTAGCTTAAACTCCTTTATTTTACAGGCTTTTTATACCTTTTCTTTTTTGTGTAAACACTTGCTACACCATTTCTTTGCGGCTGTCCCATACCGGAACAACCGCGACACATCACAGCTTAAACAGTCATTCCTTTCTTTACTGCCAGTGCGATCGATGTATCTGCTGCATAGTACGGGATCAGCGTAGCCTGAAGCGCATGGTAAATATCGGATTTGCCCGGCCATACCGTTCCGATCACATGATTTTCTCTGTCAAGCTGGTGGAACCAGGAGCCGTTTACATGATCCATCACCGTTTCATCGAGATACTGCATAAACTGTGCGTAATCCTGCGCATACTTTTCTTTTCCTGTCACACGGAAAAGAACGGCTGACGTATTGATCGCCTCTGCGAGCGTCCAGTGCATACGGTCATGTACGACCGGCTTTCCTTCCCAGTCTGTCGTATAAACGATACCTTTCGCTCCGTCTGCATTCCATGCATCTGCTATTGCACGGTTGTAAAGATTCTCTGCTGCTTCAATATACTTTGCAGCGCCTTCCTTATCATCTTTATAAGTAGAAAGCGCCCACTGTGTAATCAGTCTCGACCATTCGATACCGTGTCCCGGAGTAGCGCCGTACGGCTTGAACGGATCGTCCGGCTTACTCTTATTGCACTCAAGGTCTGCCGTCCAGTCCTTCGTAAAGTGCTCCGGAATTCTCCAGCTGTTCGCCTCTGCCCAGCCAAGTACATGGTCGATGATGCGTCCTGCTCTTACGCGGTACTTCTCGTCCTGCGCGATGTCGGCTGCTGCCAGAAATGCCTCTACCGTGT
>CATZPU010000228.1 GCA_958422845.1 uncultured Lachnospiraceae bacterium
GAAAGCGCTTTACAACGTATGAGAAGGTGGAGACGATCCCGCTTGTCGTGATCAAGAAGGATCAGACGAGAGAGCAGTATGACCGCCGCAAGATCGAGGACGGCGTGATGCGCGCCTGCTATAAACGTCCGATACCGATCCAGAAGATCAGGGAGACGCTTGACGCGGTAGAGATGGATATTTTTAACCGTGAAGAGAAGGAGATCGACAGCAAGATCATAGGCGAGATCGTGATGGATGCCCTCAAGGAGCTCGATCCTGTCGCGTACGTCAGATTTGCGTCCGTATATCGGGAATTTAAGGACGTCAATACGTTCATGGACGAGCTGAAAAAAATACTGGAATGAGCAGACGGGTGCGGACAGTGTTCCGCATCCTTTTTGTACTTTATACAAATTTGCGAATAGTAACTACTTTTGGAATATCGGGAAGAAAGGTTGCGCCGCAAGGCGTGGGAGTGTTATACTGAAAAAGTATTTTGAGAAGAAAACGGTGAGCGCTGACTGACCGGAGGGATACGAATTGAAGAGAAGAATAGAACAGTTATTAAATGGAATATTTGAATATGAGCCGGTCCCGCTTCTGATAAGACCGGAAAAGATAGAGCTGCGTACACAGCCGGAGACGGCGGCGCACGGATCGTTTCATCTGGAGAGTAAAGACCAGAAGAAGTTTAAGGGATTTCTGTATACGTCTGATCCGCGCATTACGTGCAGACCGGTAGAATTTCAGGGCGCTGAAAATGAGATCCATTATCAGGCGGACTGCAGCGGTCTGTCGGGAGGAGAAGTCCTTGAGGGGGAGATCACTGTGTGCAGTGATCACGGAGAATACAGTATTCCGTACCGGATAGAGGTGCAGGCGCCGGATCAGGAAGCGCCGGAGTTTCCCTTTGCGGATCTTTCGGATTTTGCGGCTGCTGCGAAGGAGGATTTTCAGAAGGCATACCGTTATTTTACGCACCCTGCATTTCGCGGGCTGCTCGAAAAAGAACGGCCCAGACTTCTTGCTTTATACGACGGACTTTGTATTCCTGCATGTTCCATGGAGGCAATGGAATCGTTTCTGACAGATTGCGGCGCAAAGGATCGCCTTGTGCTGTCTGTTTCTCAGGAAGAATATGAGTTTGCTGATCTGTCCGAGCCTGTGCGCGAAACGGTAAAGATCGGCAGAAATACGTGGGGATACGCAGAAATCCTCGTGGAATCGGATGCCGCTTTTCTGCGTTCGGAGAAGAAACAGTTTACGACGGACGATTTTGCCGGAAGCACATTTGATCTGAATTTTGTGGTCGATACAAATCTGATGCACGCAGGGATCAATTATGCGCGCCTTACTTTAAAAAGCGGTTCGCAGCAGTTTTGTATTGTTGTAAAAGCGCATAAGGACAGGCTGCGGCCGTCCGAAACGAACAGGCAGCACCGCATCCGCAGGAGCATGACAAAGGAACTGGAATCGCTGTATGTGAGCTTTCGTCTCAAAAAGACGGATATTACCGCGTGGGTGGAGCGTTCCGTCAGCGCGATCAACGCCTATCGTCAGGCGGGCGGAAACGATGCGTTTGCCGATCTGTTCCTCGTACAGCTTTATTATGCAGACGGGAAAAAGCAGAAAGCATACCGGCTTCTGGAGAGCTTCGATAATCAGCGTTACCGCCTGAATACGCCGGAGCGGTACGCCTTTTATCTGTATATGACGACATTTTTCTATCACGAAACGTCGTATGTGGATCGTGTGGAGGCAGAGATCACGAAGCTGTTTTTCCGCGACAAGACGAACTGGAAGCTTTTATGGATACTGTTATATTTACAGGAATCTTATCTAAATGATGAAAATGCGCGGTATGAGGCGGTGGCGGAGCAGTTTTGTTATGGCTGCCGCAGCAGGATCATGTATCTGGAAGCCTTTGAGGTGCTGAAAAAGAATCCGTTTCTCATGCGGCATCTCGGCGCATTTGAGCTTGCGCTGCTGCGCTTCGCCGCAGGAGCGGGAATACTGACGCCGCAGCTTATCCGTCAGGCGGCAGTGCTTACGCTTGACCATCCGGAATTTGACCGCCGCCTGTATGAAATACTGAGTGAAGGGTATCGGCTTTATCCAATGCCTGAGCTTGTGCGCGCCGTCTGTGTGCTCCTGATAAAAGGCGAAAAGACACAGCCGTGTTATTTTAAATGGTATGTAAGAGGTGTGGAGAACGGTCTGCGCATCACCGGATTATATGAATATTATATGGCTTCCATGGAGGAGCCTGATATACAGAAGATGCCGCAGGTGATCCGTATGTATTTCGCATATGATACCTCTCTTGATTATCGCCGCAGGGCTGCGATCTACCGTCGTATTACGCAGAATCGTGACACAGACGGACAGACGTACCGCAATTATCGGGCGGCGATCGAGAAGTTTACATTCGATCAGCTTGAGGCAGGACGGATCAATGACGATCTGATCGTACTATACCGTGCGTTTCTGCGAAAAAGTATGCTGACAGGACAGATGGCAAAGAAACTTGCGCGGCTGCTCTGCTCGTATGAAGTCCTTTGTCCTGCGGCAGATGGCGTAAAGGTGATCGTACATTCGGTGCGGCTTCGCATGGAGCAGTCTGCCGCGCTGTCAGACGGCAGGGCGGTCATTCCCGTCTACGATCCTGACAGCGTACTGCTGATCGAGTATGCAGACGGCAGCCGACGGCCGGCGGCGTCTGTTTGTGAGATCAGATCTGTTTTTGAAGATCCGAAGATGTTTGAGTGGTGCGCGCAGACTGCGGTCAGCTTTCTGGGGCTTGTGCTGTGTATCTGCATTCAGTGTCTGAAGGAAGGTCTGATGAATGAGAGAGTGCTTCTGTTTTATCGGACGGCATGTCAGATGCCGGAGCTCTCAGACGATTTCAGAACGCAGCTTCGCAGGGAGGTGCTGCGTTATTATACCGCTCATATAAGAGACGAGTCGCTTCCGGCATTTCTGGAAGAGATTCCGTATCTGGAGTACGTAAAGGTAGACAAGGCTGCCCTGATCACGCTTCTTGCAGAAGAGGGGAAATGTACGGAGGCATTTTCCCTGCTCGATGCTTACGGAGCGGAAGGGATCGGACTGGTGCAGCTTGTGCGCATATGCAGCAGGATGGTTCTTGAACTGGAGTTCGGTGAAAATCCAATGCTCGTATCTCTGTGTCATCACTGCTTTGCGAGCGGCAAATACGACGACAAGCTTCTGCGGTATCTTCTTTTGTACTATGAAGGTCCGGTGCAGGAGATGAAGCGTATCTGGTATGCCGCCATTCAGTTTGATCTGGATACGATG
>CATZPU010000229.1 GCA_958422845.1 uncultured Lachnospiraceae bacterium
GCTTCACTACTACGGCGACGAGGCTCTGTACGATTACGAAGCAAACAAGTTCGGTTTTGAGAAGGGTGACCTTTCCAAGGTTCGTTCCGTAACGACAAAGCCGCTTGGCGCAGGTCCGTACGTATTCAAGGACTTCACAAACGGTATCGTTTACTTTGAAGCAAACCCGACATACGTAAAGGGCGAGCCGAAGATCAAATACATGAACTACATCGAAACACTTGAGGACGACAAGACAGTTGGTATCGAGGCAGGTACGATCGATATCGGCGATCCGTCCTACTCAGGCGAGGTTATGGATCAGATCAAGGAGTACAACGGCGGAGACGAGAGCTTCGACGGAAACGTGATCACAGTGAAGCTGTACGACTTCCTTGGCTACGGCTACATTGCTCTGAGCGCAGACAAGATCAAGGTTGGTGACGATCCGGCATCTGCTGAGTCCAAGAACCTTCGTAAGGCGATCGACACAGTTCTTTCCGTATACCGTGACGAGTCTGTAGACTCTTACTACGGCGAGACAGCTACAGTCATCAACTACCCGATCTCCAGCACATCATGGGCAGCACCGGTTGTAACGGATGACGGATACAAGGTAGCTTACTCTGTAGACGTAGAAGGCAACCCGATCTACACAGAGGATATGAGTACAGAAGAGAGATACGACGCAGCTCTTCAGGCAGCTCTCGGCTACTTTGAGGCAGCAGGCTATACAGTAGAAGACGGCAAGCTGACAGCAGCTCCGGAAGGCGCTAAGCTTGAGTATGCCGTAAATATCGGTGCAAACGGCTCCGGTGACCATCCGGCATTCCTTCTTCTGAAGAATGCTTCAGATGCATTTGCAAAGATCGGTTTCACTCTTACAGTAAATGACTACGCTACAGCTTCCGAGCTGTACCAGACATATCAGTCAGGCGTTGCTGAGATGTGGGTAGCTGCATGGCAGGCAACAGCAGATCCGGATATGTATCAGCTGTACCACAGCGAGGGATCAACAAACTACTACAAGATCGCTGACGCTGACCTTGATGAGATGATCCTTGGCGCACGTATGTCTACAGATCAGGATTACCGTAAATCTCTGTACACAGCAGCTATGGACATCATCATGGACTGGGGTGTTGAGGTACCGGTATACCAGAGAAGCGAGTGCTTCATCTTCTCTACAGAGCGTGTAAATACAAGCACGATCACTCCGGACATCACTCCGTATTGGACATGGGAGAACGAGATTGAGAAACTTGAGATGAACTAATCATCTGATCATCGGGAACCGCTCCCAAACAGGAGCGGTTCTTTAACTACATCAGGAGAACGTGAGGAATTTTCATGAAAAAATTCGTTGTTAAACGAGTCGCTTTATCAGTAGTGATTCTAACTTGTGTCACTTTCATCATCTATTCACTGATGCGCTGCCTTCCGGGTTCTTTTGTGGAAAATATGGCTATGCAGCTTTCGCAGGCTCCCGGTGCAAAGCCTTTTGAGGAGTGGCTGGCTCAGCTCAATGCGAGCTACGGTTTGGATAAGGGGATCATCCCGGGATATTTTGTATGGCTTTCTGACGCAATCTGCGGTGATTTTGGCGATAGCTGGAAATATACAGTTCCGGTAATTGAAAAATTTAACGATGTTATCTGGCTTTCTTTCGTAATGGGAGCTATTTCTTTTGTACTTCAGCTTCTGATCGCGATCCCGCTCGGTGTGATCGCATCGACAAAGCAGTATTCAAGACTTGATTATGGTATTACAGCAGGAGCGCTGATTGGTATTTCGCTCCCGACCTTCTTTTTTGCAACATTATTAAAGCTGTTCTTTTCCGTAAAGCTTGGCTGGTTCGACCTGTACGGACTGGTAGGAAGAGACTATGCACAGCTTGATGCTATGGGACAATTTCTCGACAAGGCGCATCATCTGGTGTTGCCGATCGCAACGCTCGTGATCGTCTCTGTCGGTTCGCTGATGCGTTATACACGTACCAACATGCTTGAGGTGCTCAACTCCGATTATATCAGAACGGCGCGCGCCAAGGGCTTAAGTGAGAAAAAGGTAATTTATCATCACGCATTCCGCAACACGCTGATCCCGCTCGTAACGATCATCGGAGGATCTCTTCCGAGCCTTTTTGCGGGTGCGCTGATCACAGAGACGCTGTATTCAATTCCGGGAATCGGATATACTTCTTATCAGGCGATGGTTGCCGGAGATATTCCGTTTGCCATGTTCTATCTGACGTTTATGGCGGTTCTGACACTGGCAGGCAATCTGATTTCTGATATTTTGTACGCTGTGGTAGACCCGCGCGTGCGTATCGCGTAAGGGAGGGGGAAAAGGATATGAGTAATAATATGGATAAAAAGTCCCCTGAACAGTTTTCTCTGAACGATGACCGACGCGTCAAGGTACTCTCACCGGGGGCTCTCGTTGCAAAGCGGTTTTTCCGTAACCGTCTGGCGGTACTCGGTATGATCATGCTGGTTACGATGTTCATTTTTTCCTTTATCGGCGGTCTTGTCAGTCCGTACGGTCAGGATGAACAGTTCTACACATACACGTACATGGAAAAAGAGTACGCCGGAGTCGTTCAGAACGACGAGATGCGTTTCACAGTCGCAGACGGCAAGGAATTCGGCACACTGCTTCAGGCGAAGCTGAAGCTTGCTATGACAAAGAACGAGACTTCTTTTACAGAAAAAGACGTAAAATATGAAGTGATCACAGATGGTGACGACTTCTACTCTGTAACTGCCGACGGCGAGCCTCTGGCAGTAGCCAGCAAGGATATTGTAAATTCTGTAGGCGAAGAGCTTCCTTATGAAGTAAAATACGGAGCGCTCAATGCGCGCGCTGCCGAAGAGGATTCCTTTGAGGCAGACGGCAAGGAATACAAGATCGATGAGGACGGCGCTATTCTTGACGGAGACACTGTCGTAGGTACGGTGGGGCGCTTTATCGTACAGCCGGCTCAGGCAGGCGCAAAGCTCTCAGGCGAATTTACTGAGGCAGTAGAGATCGCGATCAATGAGGGTAAGGAAGAATTTACGCTCAAGGATAAAGAGGGCAATGACGTCACATACATGCTGACCTACAAGGCTGACAGCGATACGTGGTCAGTCGTTCAGGAGACAAAGACGTACGTTTATGACCGCTACTCAAAGCCGTCAAAGACGCACTGGCTCGGTACGGATACAAATGGTATGGATATGCTGACGCGTCTGATGTACGGCGGCCGCGTATCTCTTGTGATCGGTTTTATCGTTGTGATCCTTGAGACAGCGCTCGGCGTTGTGCTTGGCGG
>CATZPU010000230.1 GCA_958422845.1 uncultured Lachnospiraceae bacterium
GATCTTCTTTAGGAAAATCTTTAAAGGCCTTAGAGGCTGAGTGAAAATTATCCATAATATCATGGATCGTCTCGCTGATCTGTGTCCTGCCGAGTTCATAAATTTCCGAGTATACGTCTTCGATCCCGAAGCTGTCGTCAGAGCCAAAAAAACGGTCTGTAAGCGGAGTCAGGATCGCCTGTATATCTGAAAGCGGCAAGAAGGATTTGAAATAATAAATAAAGATCAAAACGAGCAGGTGCTCTTTTGTGTAGCGCTTTTTTTCAGACGGAGGAAGAAGCTTATTTTTTGTATAATTGTTGATCATGGTCTTGGTAAGTATCTTATCGTCCTCGTAGCGCTTGGATTTCTTTAAGTGCTCTTCCATAAAGCGCGTGACCTGATCCATATATAAGTCGATGTCCGGAATATCGGAAAGGCGGATGTGATCGGTATTGCCCATCGCATTTAAGATACCGGAAAGTAAATTTGTGTATTCCTGCTGCATATAATCACCTCGTATCTATTATATAGTTTTTGAAACGAGATGACAAGCAGTAAATAATGAAATATTGCGCTTGCAAGTGATGAGGGTATCGGGTAGAATGAAAAAGCGGAAAAGAGGGGGGCTTTTATGCGTGAAATGGAATTTAAAATGGAGCGGGAGGGGCTTGTGAAGCCGGGGGATCGTGTGACGGTTTCAGAAGGCGTACTTCCGTCAAGCTGGTATTATACGATAGAGCCGGCGGTTGCCATGTCGGCAAATTACGGAAACAGAGAACGTCTGAAAGTGCGCGAGGGCGTTGTGACGCAGGTGCGCACAGACGAGAGCGGCTACACCGTCGTAGCAGAATTTGATGAGTGATACATAGAAGAGGAAGGATAAAAATAATGAGTATATACGATTCTTTAAATCCGGAACAGTATGAGGCGGTATGCCATTTTGAGGGACCGCTGCTGATCCTTGCGGGGGCAGGCTCAGGAAAGACAAGGGTGCTGACACACCGGATCGCCTGGCTGATGGAGGAAAAGGGGATCGATCCGTGGCATATTATGGCGATCACCTTTACAAACAAGGCGGCAGGAGAGATGCGCGAGCGTGTCAGCCGCATGTTAAATGGCGAGGCAGACAGGGCGTGGGTGGCGACATTCCACAGCACATGCGTCCGTATTCTGCGCAGGTATATCGACAGGATCGGATACAGCACGAATTTTACGATCTACGATACAGACGATCAGAAATCCGTAATAAAGGAGATCTGCAAACGTCTGCAGCTTGATCCGAAGCTGTATAAAGAGCGGATGTTTATGAGTGAGATCTCTGCGGCAAAGGACGAGCTGATAAGTCCGCAGGAGTATGCATTAAAGGCGCAGGGAGATTTCCGAAAGAAAAAAACAGCAGAGGTCTACGCAGAATATCAGCGTCAGCTTCAGAGCTGCAATGCGCTCGATTTTGACGATCTGATCTTTAAGACCGTGGAGCTGTTTCAGAGCTGTCCCGAAGTGCTTGATTATTATCAGGAACGTTTCCGCTTCATTATGGTGGACGAGTATCAGGATACGAACACGGCGCAGTTTAAGCTGGTGAGCCTGCTTGCCTCGAAGTACGGCAATCTTTGTGTAGTCGGTGATGACGATCAGTCGATCTATAAGTTTCGGGGCGCGAATATCGGCAATATTCTGAACTTTGAACATTTTTTCCCGGATGCAAAGGTGATCCGTCTGGAACAGAATTACCGTTCGACACAGAATATTCTCGATACGGCAAATGAGGTGATCAGCCACAATAAAGGCAGAAAGAGCAAAAAGCTCTGGACGGCAAACGGGGAAGGCGACCGTGTGAAATTCCGCCAGTTTACGAATGCGTTTGAAGAGGCTGAATACATATCCGGCATCATAAACGGGCAGGTAAGCCGCGGCGCATGGAAGTATGGAGACTGTGCGATCCTTTACCGCACGAATGCCCAGTCGCGTATGTTTGAAGAAAAAATGCTGCTTGCAAATATTCCGTACAAGATCGTCGGCGGTGTAAATTTCTATGCGAGAAAGGAAATTAAGGATATTCTGGCATATTTGAAGACGATCGCAAATGCGGAAGATGATCTGGCGGTGCGCAGGATCATAAACGTGCCGAAGCGGGGGATCGGGGCAACGACGATCTCGCGGGTGCAGGAATACGCGATCGCCCATGAGGCAAGCTTTTACAATGCGCTGCGCGTAGCGGAGACAATACCGGGTATCGGAAAAAGTGCGATGAAGCTTCAGAATTTTGTCCAGATGATCCAGACCTTCCGAAGCAAAGAAGAATTTTATTCTGTAAAAGAGCTGATCGAGGACGTGATCGAAGTGACCGGATATGTGAAGGAGCTGGAAGCGGAGGGAACGGAAGAGGCGCACGACCGTATCGACAATATCGACGAGCTTCTGAGCAAAGCGGCAGCTTACGATGAAAGCCATGAATCAGAGACGCACAATCTGGGAGGATTTCTGGAGGAAGTGGCGCTTGTAGCGGATATTGATGATCTGGAAGAAGATCCGGATCACGTACTGATGATGACGCTGCACAGTGCAAAAGGTCTGGAATTCCCAGTCGTATTTCTGGTCGGCATGGAGGACGGAATGTTTCCAAGCTATATGAGTATCACCTCAGAGGACCCGCTTGATATAGAGGAGGAGCGCAGACTTTGCTACGTAGGAATTACGCGGGCAATGAAGCAGCTTTACCTGACGGCTGCAAGACAGCGTATGGTACGGGGCGAGATTCATTACAACAGGATCTCACGGTTTGTCGATGACATTCCGAAAGAGCTTTTGCAGGCCGAGGAGCATACGAAAGAAAAGAAGGAGCGGACATGGGAAAAGTCTGTCACTCCGTACGAGCAGGCGAGAGAGACGTTCCGCACGAAGGTATTTGCGCCGCAGCAGTTTCAGGTAAAAAAAGCGCAGGGGCTGGATTATACGACAGGAGATCGTGTCCGCCATATCAAATTTGGCGAGGGTACGGTACGCAGTATCGTCGAGGGCGGTCGTGATTATGAGGTAACGGTCGATTTTGACCGTGTCGGCGTCAAAAAAATGTTTGCCTCATTTGCAAAGCTGAAAAAATGTGATTGAAAATCAGTTAAAATTTTTATAGTAAAAAATCCGGCGCTGTGATATACTATGGTAAATGAAACAAAAAAGTAGAAAGGATGTGTTACTATGAATAAAATCGACGAGCTTTTAGCAGCACTGCAGAAAAGAGAAGAAGAGAAAGAAAAACCAAAGAACACGGTGCTC
>CATZPU010000231.1 GCA_958422845.1 uncultured Lachnospiraceae bacterium
GGAGCTGATCTACCAGCTTTTGGCGGATGAAGTACGCAAGAGACTGCGCATGTGCCGTCTCGATCCGGAAAAAATACAGGAGATAAGGCTGCGTATCGCAAAGCCCGTTTTTGTCCGGTATGAAGGAAGAGAATACGTATTGTCAGAAACAGGAAGCCTGACGGATCAATGGAGAGCCGGATACTGTTTTACGGAATCTGATCTTCGGGAAACGCTTTCGTATCTGTCGGGCTACTCGCTTTATGCCTTTGATGAGGAGCTGCGGCAGGGATTTTTTACTGTGTCGGGCGGACACCGGATCGGCATTGCGGGAAAGGCAGTGACGGAAAACGGCAGTATCACCTGTATGCGCTATATTTCTTTTATCAACATACGGCTGGCGCATCAGGTAAGGGGCTGCGCCGATACGATATTGCCGTACATAGTAAGGGAGAATGATGTGATGAATACCCTTCTCCTGTCGGCGCCGGGCGGCGGAAAAACGACGATCCTGCGGGATATGATCCGGCAGGTCTCCGACGGAACATCATTTCTGACAGGCAGAACGGTCGGTGTAGTGGACGAGCGGTCGGAGATAGCAGGATGCTTTATGGGAATCCCGCAAAATGACGTCGGAATGAGAACGGATGTGCTTGACTGCTGTACAAAAGCAGAAGGAATGATGATGCTGCTGCGCTCCATGTCGCCGAAAGTCCTTGCCGTGGACGAGATCGGAACGAGCGGTGATGAAGCGGCGCTCGAACGCGTATATTCCTGCGGCTGCCGCCTTCTGGCAACGGCACACGGTACGTCTGTGGAGGAGCTGCGAAAAAAAAGACTGTTCGAGAAGCTGATACAGTCTCATGTGTTTGAACGCTTTATATTACTGCGTAATATGCCGGAAAACAGGGGATTCGTAATATACGATGAAACGGGGCGGCAGTTGAAGGAGTGTTCCTGATGGGCGCGGCGAAAGTGATCGGATGTCTGTGTATTCTGAGCGCTTCCATGATGACAGGTTTTTATCTGACGGGCGCTTTGAGGAGACGATGGTATTTTTTCAGGGAAATATATGAAATACTTGTATTTTTAGAGCAGGAAATGGTATGCCGCCACGCGCTGCTTTATGAAGCGTTATACGACGCGGCAAAGAACTGCCGGACAGAAGCGCGGGACATACTCTTATATGCGGCAGAAGCAGTCAGACTGCGCAGGACGGGGGACTTGTCGCAGATCTGGAACGAGGCAGCCAAACGCCTGCCGGACGATATGCTTCTTGAGGAAGAGCGGATCCTGCTGCGTGAAGTATCAGACGCGCTTTGCTGTACGGATATTATCACCCAACAGCTGCTGCTTAAAAAATACGAAGACCGTTTTCTTGCGCTTTGCAAAAAAGAAGAAGCCGCCTATCAGGAGAAAGGGCGCCTGTACCGTGCATTATCTGCATCAGGAGGCATATTTCTCGTGATACTTCTGCTTTGACAGACTTTATAAGAGAGGGTAGACCATGAGTATAAATCTGATTTTCAAAATAGCGGCCGTCGGAATACTTGTTTCTGTTTTGAGTCAGATCCTCAAACAAAGCGGGAGGGAGGAACATGCGTTTCTGACCGGACTTGCGGGACTGCTGCTTGTCTTATTCTGGATCATACCGTATATCAGCCAGTTATTTGAATCGATCAAATCACTGTTTGCACTGTGAGGTTTCTGCATGAATATAATAAAAATTGCCGTTCTCGGAATATCCGGCGTCATACTGGGACTGTTTCTTGGAAATATAAAGTCGCCGTTTACCGGAATCATCAGTCTTAGCACTTGTCTGCTGATCATTTTTTACAGCATCACAAAGCTTTCCGGCATCTTTGAACTGCTCAATACGCTTAGCGCTTATCTTTCGGAGCAAAAGGATTACTTTCGCATTCTGCTCAAAATCATCGGAATCACTTACGTAGCGGATTTTGCGGGGAATATCTGCAAAGATGCCGGTTATTCATCGGTCGCAGGGCAGATCGAAATATTCGGAAAAATATCGATTCTTGCGATCAGCTCTCCGATCATACTGGCTTTGCTGGAAATGATCTACAGCTTTCTGTGAAAGGCAGGGTGTATGAGAAAAAAGCTGCTTCCCGTTTGTTTTCTGGTACTGTGTCTCCTGTGTCTGCGCGCATCCGCAGATGAAAGTTTTTCCGCACCGCCTTCATATGAGCCGGAAAGCCTGCTGGATAAGTATATAGATTCAGGTGCGATACAGGCGCAGCTTTCTTACTCCTGCGGTACGGAAAGCTTCTCTTTTGAAAAAACAGTAAAAAAGCTGCTTGCCGGAGAGATCCCTTTAGAACCAGAAAAAATACTCTCTTATATAAGCGATTTGTTTTTTCGTGAAATAAACCGGCAGAGAAAGACAGTGGTACAGATCTTTGTCATCGTACTCGTCTCGGCAGTTTTTTCAAATTTTATAAAGATATTTGAAAACAGTCAGATCGCACAGATCAGCTTTTACATGATCTATTTTCTCATCTGCGCGATGCTGCTTCATTCTTTTACACAGATGGGAGAGATCGGAAGAAATGCCTGTAATGCAATGAACAGCTTTATGAAGGTTCTGCTTCCTTCGTATCTTGCGACTGTCGTCCTGTGTGCGGGAAGCGTATCGGCGATCGGCTTTTATGAGATCACTGTTTTGGGCATGAACCTGATGCAGACCGTTCTGATGAAATTTGTGCTTCCTGCCATACATTTCTACATGATCCTGCTGCTGCTCGATAAGCTTGGCAGAGAGGATTATTTTTCACAACTGGCATCCCTGACAGAATCATTTGTCGGGTGGTCGTGCAAAACGATCCTTGGCATCGTAGCAGGTCTTCAGGCAGTCCAGTGCCTGATCGCTCCGACAGTAGATTCCATGAAAAACTCTACGCTGCACCGTCTTGCAAAATCAATGCCAGGAGTCGGTCCCATTCTGGATACCGCGGCGGAAACGGTAGCCGGCTCGGCAGTCATTATAAAAAATGCCGTAGGCGTTTCCGGAATACTTGCAGTTTCTTTTATCTGCATTGTTCCTGTCGTGAAATTATGCGTCTGTATCCTGATGTACAGGCTTTTGTGCGCTGTCATTCAGCCGATGAGCGAAAAGCGTATGGTAGAGGCAGTTTCAGGTCTGGCAGGAAGTTCCGCGCTTATCCTGAAAGTGGTCTTTTCTTCCCTTGCCATTTTTGTCGTGTCTCTTGCGATGATCACAGCTTCAATCAGAGGAGGATAATATAATGGCTCAC
>CATZPU010000232.1 GCA_958422845.1 uncultured Lachnospiraceae bacterium
AGGGAATGGCAAGTGGTACGACGCAGGCCATGCGTACTGCTCTGGATCTGGTGAGGGTGCGATTTACAAGAGCTGGCACGGAAAAGGGCAGTACGACAACCAGCGTGTTGGATACATCATCCGCCGGCGAGTAGGCAGCGAGGAGCATATTGTGCAGGCTGGCGTGTTTGAGAGCAAGTCCAATGCCGAGAAGCTGTTCCGTAAGCTCAAGAAAGCCGGTTTTGATGCGCTGGTTAAAAAGCGCAACGGTCAGTGGGTAGTCCAGTGCGGCGCGTTTAGTTCGAAAACGAATGCAGAGAATCTTGTAAAACTGTTGAAGAAGGCAGGATTTTCGGCTATCATTAAATAGGAAATAACGACTCAAAATAATACCATAGGTTACGGTAGTACGGGCCGCCATACTGACTCATGATAATCTGTGCTATTTTTGCATTCGGTGTTTTGATATTGACCGGATATTGCAGTCTTTTTTCATAATTCCACATAATTTAACACATACCTCCTTCCCATGGCCACGGCTGGCTCATCCATTCCCACGACCGTCTGCATGAATCATCTGCCGAAGCGATCACGAGCGGACCGTATTCTTTTTCATATTCTGCTAATGCGCGGTTGCGGAGCTGATTGTATTTGTGAAAATAGCAGAGCGCTTCTTCGCAGTCAGGATGAGTGTCGAGGTACAAAAGGGAATCGTCGACCGCGAAGCTTACCTCATTGATAAAGCACAGGAGGCGTTTGCGGTTTCCGGTCGGAATTTCCATACATTCATGCAGGGGGCTGCATTTGTGCGGAGCGTATCCCTGCTGCATATGATCGTGCTGCGGCATCGCGCACGGAGAATCGGCGTGCGCAATATTATCACGGCACGCGTGATTGTGCGGCGTGTTATCACGGCATGAATTATTGTGCGGCATGTTATCATGGCATGAATTATCGTGCGGTGTGTTATCGCGGCATGGATTATTATACGGTGAATTATTACACGGTGAATTACTGCATGGCGTATTGCTGCACGGTGCATGATTGTACGGTGTATTATTGCACGGCGTTTTATCGCATCGCGGTGCATTGCTGCGGCAGTTCATATTATTATAATTCATTCTGTTCACCGGCATTTTCCTCCTTTTCCGCAGAACGGTTTATTCAGAGCAGGAAAGATAGTTCCTGTATTCAATGCACGACAAAGATCATTTGTCGCATCCCATGACTGATACGGAACGTAAGCCATGGCAAGCGGGGCATTTGCCTCTGCTATATGGTGGTATATTTCATTTACATGCATGCAGCCCTGGCGGCTGCATTTGCAGTCTAAGCTTTGCAGATCAGACATATGGGCTCCTTTCGGTTTTTATTCGTTACATTATCAGAATATGAAGAAAAGAAGAAATTGACAATCTTCTGGAAAACAGCCGAGAAGGGCAGAGGAAAAATATTCTGCAAAAACGGAATGAAAAGACTTTCTGTAAGGATTTAAGGGCAGGAAGTTCAGTGTGCAGAAAATTATTGGTGGTAACACTGGAAAAAAGAAAAGAGATATGTTATGATTACCGGGTAATTTATAAAAAATATGTAAGATAAATATTGAAGGGATAGTATGGCAAACAGATCACAACATTTACGTCCTGTACCCAGATCAGCGCCTTCTGGCAGAAGAAATACAACCGGAAGGAATGCGAGGGGACAGACTTCATCTGCCAGAAAGAATTCGAGATACGTTCAGCGGGTTTTCAGTACAGAACGGGATTATTTTGATTATAATCTTCTGGCGATCGTTATTTTGCTGACATGCTTCGGGCTTGTTATGCTTTACAGCACAAGTGCATATGAGGCGATGCTTGAGCCGAACGGCAGCGATATGACGTATTTTCGGAAGCAGGCAGTGATCAGTGTCGGCGCTTTTGTGCTGGCGCTCATCGGTTCACAGATCGATTATCATTTTATTGCACGGTTTGCGGTGCCTATTTACTGGGTGTCCATCTTTTTTCTCGTTATCACGAAGTTTATCGGACGAGAGGTCAACGGTGCGAAGCGGTGGATCTATTTCGGTCCGGTATCGTTTCAGCCGGCAGAGCTTGCGAAGCTTGCGATCATTCTGTTTCTGCCGGTTCTGATCGTAAAGATGGGATATAAGCTGCGGGGATTGAAGCCTCCGCTTATCGTGTTTGGTTTTGGTATTCTGGCATCGGGCTGTACATATATTTTCACGGAAAACTTAAGTACTGCGATCATTATTGCAGGTATTACCGTTGTCCTGATCTTTGTTGCACACCCCAAGACAGCACCTTTTGTCGCGATCGGCGCTGTCGGAGCTGCGGTTGTGGGAATTCTCGTATTTGTGTTGATCAGTATGGCGGGAAGCGGCGGAAGTTTCCGTATCCAGAGGATCAAGGTATGGCTTGATCCTGAGGCATATTCGAGCCTCGGAGGTTATCAGGTCATGCAGGCTTTATATGCGATCGGCTCCGGTGGATTTTTCGGCAAGGGGCTTGGCAACAGTACGCAGAAGCTCGGCGCGCTTCCCGAAGCCCAGAACGATATGATCTTTTCCATTATTTGCGAGGAGCTTGGTGTTTTCGGAGCAGCTCTCGTGATCTTGATGTTTGTATTCATGCTGTACCGTCTGTTTTTTATTGCGCAGAACGCGCCGGATCTTTTGGGATCGCTGATCGCGTCCGGTATTTTTGTTCACATTGCGCTTCAGGTGGTACTTAATATTGCGGTCGTCACGAATCTGATCCCGACGACTGGTATCACGCTTCCGTTTGTCAGCTACGGAGGCACATCGATCCTGTTTTTGATGGCGGAGATGGCGCTTGCGCTGAGCGTATCGCGGCAGATCCGTTTCAAGTCATAAATAATAAATGTAAGATGAGGAGTGTCAGAAAGAATGAGTAAGGTAAAAACAAGATTTGCACCGAGCCCGACAGGCAGGATGCATGTAGGAAATCTGAGAACAGCGCTGTACGCGTATCTGATCGCAAAGCATGAGGGCGGTACCTTTATGCTTCGTATCGAGGATACGGATCAGGAACGTTACGTGGAGGGAGCAGTAGAGATCATCAACCGCACGCTTGCAAAAACAGGGCTGATTCACGATGAAGGACCGGATAAGGACGGCGGCTGCGGTCCGTATGTGCAGAGTGAGCGGCAGAAAGCCGGAATCTATATGGAGTATGCAAAGAAGCTGATCGAAAAAGGAGAGGCTTATTACTGCTTCTGTGAT
>CATZPU010000233.1 GCA_958422845.1 uncultured Lachnospiraceae bacterium
GTAACTGCAACTGTGATCGGCTGCACATTGATACCGCCGAGCATCAGCGGGAACGTAAAGCTGTTCCATGCAAAAATGAATGCAAGAAGCGCTGCGGAAACAAGTCCCGGCTTGATCAGCGGAAGCAGCATCTTGAAGAATATCTGATACCAGCTGTAACCGTCTACCTGTGCGGCATGCTCGATCTCTACGGAAATATCCTCAAAGTAACCGCGCACAACCCAGATCAGCAGCGGCATGGAAATGAGCTGATATACCCAGATCAGTCCGAAATATGTATCGTACAGTCCCAATTTCTGATAGATCATAAAGAGCGGAAGCACTACCAGAATCTCCGGTGCAAATTTGAAGGAAAGAATCTGAAATGCAATGTCCTCTTTTTTCTTAAAATCATATCTCGCCAACGCATATGCAGCCGGAACGCCCGCAAGTACGGAGATAAGAACTGCTCCGCCGGATACGATCAAACTGTCGAGCATATAGCGGAAATAATCAGACTTCATCAAAACCTCAGTATAGTTACTCAATGTCGGTGTGAATACAAAGGTCGTTGTAAACATCTCCGTATCCGACTTAAACGACAGGATAAGCATCCAGATAAGCGGAAACAGAGCAAATATCGCATAAATTGCAAGCAATCCGTTCTGCAGGATTGAAAGCAGTCTGTTTTTTCCTGTTTTCATACGTCATAACTCCTTTCAAATCTTCTGGTATTGTCAGCTTTCCAGACCGGAAGCCTGTTTCTGTGCAGCCCTCTGTCTCTTTACGATCTGCTTTGCCGTAATATTTACGATCAGCCAGAGCACAAGGATGTACGGCAGGGCGTATCCGAATTTCTGGAATTTGAAACCGGTCAGGTGTGCAGTAAGCGACAGGTTCATCAAAGTATCTCCGGGGCCTCCCTTTGTCAGTCCGAAGATGATCGCATACTCCTGAAGAGCCGCCATCAGACGGAACAAAAGAGCGATGTAAAGACTCGGCTTGAGCATCGGGAGCGTCAGGTTTTTAAAGTTGAACCATGCGCTTCCACCGTCGATCTTTGCAGACTCAAACGGTGATTTCGGCAGGGACTGAAGTCCTGCCAGTACCAGAAGCATTACAAATGAGGTATTTACCCATACATCGATCATAACAACCGTAAGCATCGCCGTACTCGGTGAAGCTGCCCACGGGAAATTGTAAACACCGAACAGATTCAGGAATTTTTCTACGATACCTACGGAACTGTTCAGCATAAGCTGCCATACGATCGTTGCCGTGATCGGAGCGATCATAAGCGGGAAAATAAGTACAACTCTGAGAATCTTGGAAAATGCATTGTTCAGCTTATTCAGCAGAATCGCAACTCCCATTCCAAGTCCCATCTCAACGAGCGTGCTCCAGAATGCGTAGCGCAGCGTTACCCAGAGCGCTCTCCAGAAATCCTCTGATTTCAGTATTTTAATCCAGTTATCAAACCATACAAATTTATATGTAGGCATACGGAACGAATAATTCGTCAGTGAAAAATAAATTGCCATTGCAAACGGTATCATGATACCGATCGTAATAATAAGCGCCGGCGCAACGATCAGATACGGCCGCATCCTCGTCTTAAGCGGCAGCGCATTGATGTTGCAGGAAACCTTGTCTGTAGCATTTTTCTTTGCCATACTTTGCCCCTCCTTATAAACGAACAAGGAGGGGCAGGCAACCCTCCTTGTCATTCAACTTTCAGATACCCAACTATATCATACTGGTATTCATTATGTTTTCTTTTTGATGCCGGAAACAACTCCTCTGCTGTCATAACTGTTTCGTCTCATCGCTGCTCCGGCAAAATTGCTGTTATTATTTACTCAACTTCCAGATCAGAAACGATCTCTGTCAGATTCTCTGCCAGTGTCTGCATTGCTTCTTCTGTAGATTCATACGTATCAGAAATTACAAGGTCCTGAAGTGTCTCAGCCCACATTGTTGTACACTCGAAGAAGTACGGCTGCGGTGTGAAGAAGATACTTGCATTTGCAGAAACAGTCTCAAAGGACTCAAGATAACCTTCAGCCTGTCCCACGATCTCTTTGTACTCAGCGCTTTCCATTACAGATGTACGCGGAGTATCTGTACAAGCGCCCTCTGTACCGGAGTACAGCATGAATTCCGGACTTGTGAAGTACTGTAAGAAGTACCATGCAGCGTCCTTATTCTTGGAATCTGCGTTCATACCCATTGCCCATGTCCAAAGGTTGGAAAGCTGCTCTGTCTTTCCTTCCGGAAGCGGAATACCGGAGAATGCAAGGTTGCCTGCCTCAGCAGAAGCGCCCTCTACGTTCTGTGTATATCCACCACGGTCTGCATCCCACATCATAGCTGCTTTTCCTGCGCCAAGGTCTGCGCCGCAAAGCTCCCAGCCGTATGTCGACCACTGCGGTGCACCACCATCTTGGATCAGTTTTACCCAGTAATCCGTCATTTCGATTGCTTCCGGAGAATCCAGCTTACATACGAGCTTGCCGTCTTCTACTGCAAAGTCCTTTGCTCCCCATGTAGCAAACAGTGACATATATGCCGGATGGATCGTACCCCAGTCACGAAGACCACGTACTGCCAGTCCGTATGTACCTGAGCCGCCGAACTCTTTCAGCGCAACTGCTGCATCGTACAGCTCCTGTGTCGTTGTCGGAGCTGACAGTCCTTTTTCATCAAAGATCTTCTTATTATAAGTAAGTGTATTGATCTCCCATCCCATCGGAAGAGCCCAGAGATCGCCTTCACCTACTGCATGTCCCGGAACAAGATCCCAGCGAAGGGCGTTGATGATACCAGGAATGAAGTCGTCGTAGTTGTAATCCGGAGATGTCTTTGTTGCATCCTCGATATAAGCGTCGAGCGGCTCCATATATCCTGCCGGAGCATACTCCCAAGTCTGGTACGCGCCTGTCATGAAGATATCCGGCTGACCGGAACGGCTGCTAAGCGCTGTATTCAGCTTGTCAAAGTAGTTTGCCTCAGGAGTTGTAGAATACTCTACCTTGATTCCTGTAAGCTCCTCAAATTCCGGAAGCTTTGCAATCACTGCATCTGCATACGTATGCTCGTTGAACATAACATTCAGTTTCGTTCCTTCATATGCCTTCCAGTTAAATTCTTCCTCTGCGGATACGCCTACGGATGCAAACATAGAAGCT
>CATZPU010000234.1 GCA_958422845.1 uncultured Lachnospiraceae bacterium
CCGGAAAATGAAGCCGTTTCAATTTCGGACAATTATAAAATTTTGCCTGATACAGATCGTTGGGATCTTCAAAAATCACCTGCCGCAGTTTTTCATAGTCATAAGCCGAACCGCCTACTTTCACGCCTTTGGCAAACGTGATCTTCTTTAAACGCGCATGATAGGAACGGCTCCTATCCGGAATGTTGACATTCAGATTCCATAAAGTATCATCATCAACAGGAGCTGGATTTTCATCATCCCCCCACCAATCATACCCATTTAGCCCATCCCACCAAAAGTTTGTCACTTTATAGGTTACCTTATTATATCTTATCTTCCGTGGGATATATAATTCTGTAGGCAGATCGTCTCCCCTTACGTCATCGATCGATGCAGATGCCTCATGCCTGTTTCCAGATGAATAAAAACTATACTCTACTCCCTTGATCAAAATCCCATTTTTTGCCGATGCCGTCATACCAGCGCCAAGAAGCATCAGCAGTCCCATCAGCACAGCAAATAAATGAAGATATTTTCTTCTGGTTTTCATATTCCGCCCTCCTTATTGTAAACTTACGACTCACTATTTTCTTATAATATTTATTATATCATATAAATTTCCAGTATGTAAATCTTATTTTGTTTATTATATCTAATTTTTCTGTCTTTTTGCATGTCAATGAGTACATTCTGCATATTTCGTGGAACTAATAAATTCCCCGTAGCATTCTCAATAAATACCGCATCCGAACGAGTAGTAAACTTGCCCCCTTCTGTATGAAACCATGCGAGAAGCTGCGCAAACGTATTGTTATCCGACTGTTCCCATAAGTGCTGCATGATCTCTAGCAAAAAAAGACCGGATTTCTCCGATCTTTTTGCTTCAGTACAGTATCCCTTTGATGCGGTACGCACGATCACTGTCTGCGTTTGATATAATCCAGTACGAGATCTACGGAATTGTCGATTCCGAGTACGCTGCTGTCAAGACACAGATTGTAGCTTGAAGCCATTCCCCACTTTTTCTCCGACTGGAAATTGTAGTAGCTTGCACGCTTCTTATCTGTCTTGTTCAGCATATCCTTCGCCTTTGCCGCCGTGACATGGTACTCTTTCGTAACACGATCCACACGGAAGTCTGTCGATGCGTGAACAAAAATGCTTACGAGCTCAGGACAATCTCTGAGAATATAGTCTGCGCATCTTCCTACGATGACGCATGACTCATCAGACAGCTTGCGGATCGTATCGTAGCTCGCCTGATAGATCTGCTGATCGATCGTCGGACCCGAATACATTACAGAAGGGTAGACATCCATTACAATAGAGTACAGCAAACTGTTTGTAGGCTTCTCATCATAGCTCTCCAGCACCTTCTCACAAAGACCGCTCTCCTTGGCGATCAGCTTCAGAAGCTCCTTATCGTAAAACTTGATTCCCAACTTCTTCGCCAGTTTTTCTCCGATCTCATGACCGCCGCTTCCAAATTGTCTTCCGATTGTGATAATCACTTTTTTATCCATATCCTGTCCCTCCTGCCTCTGTTAATTAAGTCTGATCGAGGTTTATATGCTATAGTATATCACAATTTTATCAATTCGTCCAAAATATTTTGAGTTTTTTGTTCAACTTTACTTAAAATCCTTCGGGAAGAGCACGATGTAATCATTCTCATCGTAACGCTTCTTACCCATGGAAATTTTTCGGAAAAACTTATTCGACCGTGCGATGGCTCTGCGTACAAGCTCTGTCACACCTGAGATCGAGAAGTTTTCCTCTCCTTCAAGCGCTTCGGAGATCTTCTGACAGAATACTTCCCATGCCTCGTCACCGATCACGTAATCCTGTGTATTCGCATATATCTGTCCGAAATTTGCAAGCTCATCAAGCGTATAATCCGGAAGATATATCTGCGCTGTAAATTTCATCGTAAAGCGCGGATGACGCATCAGCAGTTCGTGGATGTACTTCTGCTCGTCTTCCAGAATAATGATCAGTCCGTCTGTACGGAACTCCATCGCCGTCGTGAGCTGCTCTACCGTAGACGGTTCAAGATCGCCTGCTTCCTCAATGATAAGCGTACCGCCTGCGATCTTTGCGATCGTTGAGGCAATATCCTTGCGGTTTAAGTCTGATGCATAGATCTTCGCCATCTTCATGACCTGACTGCCCTTATCCTGTGCGACTGCCTTTGCGATATTCATTGCGACCGTCGTCTTTCCGGAACCGTGGGCGCCAAAGATCAGGATATTTCCGCTTCTCGACGTCCTGTCGCTGCCTTTTGCCTCAGCCTGAATGATCGCATTTGCGATCTGATCCTCCAGTCCCTCTACCTCCGTAAAGCCTGCGAACAGTTCACGAAGGTGATTCGGAAGCATCAGATACTCTTCATCATCATATGCCTCTTCCTCGTATTCTGCTTCGTCGTAAGCGCCTTCGTCATATTCTGCGCCATCGTATGCAGCCTCCCCATACTCTTCTTCATCGTATGCAGCTTCTCCATACTCTGCTTCATCGTAAGCGGCTTCTCCGTGCTCTGCTTCATCATAAGCGCCCTCGTCATACTCCGCGCCTTCGTATGCAGCCTCATCATATTCCGCTTCATCGTGAGCAGTCTCATCATACTCTGCTCTGTCATGAGCGGCTTCTTCGTATTCCTCAGGAACCTGCTTCTCACCAAAACAGCTTTCCTCCTGTGCCTTCGCCAGATGCTCCGCTATCTTTTCCTGCGGAATGCGGATCGTCTTTTCGGAAAGCACCTCCTGCCGCGCTGCCTCTGCAAGCTCCTCGCGGCTTGATATACGGCGCGTGCTGCCAAGCTCTTCGTCCCGACGCATCTCTTCCGTATAGGTCGGAAGGGAACGCTTATTTCTCAAAAGCTTCTCTGGATTGTTCGTATACTGAAGCGCTTCTCTTTGCACCTCGGACAGCTCCTGCGCTGCCGCCTCTGTTACGCTTCTGATCGGCGCTGCATTATCCACCGCGATCTCCTGAATATCGAGTTCCTTAGGCTCTGCCTCTTCACCGGAACCTGTTCCGTTTTCGTCTGCCACTCTCGTCTGCGCATCTGCCCCGTCTGCTTTTTCCGGCTCCTCAGCTGATCCGAGCACTGCATCTGTAACACTCTTGCCCTGATCGCTCATCGACAAAAGAATATCATCAATAGAAAGCTG
>CATZPU010000235.1 GCA_958422845.1 uncultured Lachnospiraceae bacterium
TTGCGATCTCGATCGTCTGTTCCATCCCGTGTACGGAGCTTTTCGATTTATTGGACTGTGTCAGTCCCTCTCCATCAAAAATATCAAAAATTTTTCCGACAGAGATAACATCGTACCCGTTTTCTTTAAGCGCATCGAGCACAGTCTTCCCGAATGGCTTGAGCGCATAATCGTGACGGTTCGCCGTGCGCTTCAATTCACCCTTTTTCCTGCCTGTATACGGACGCGCAATGACTCTGCCGACCTTCCACTCATCGCGCATCGTAAGCTCCCTCGCGATCTCGCAGTAACGATACAGGTTATCAAGTCCCATCGTCTCCTCATTGCCGCAGATCTGCAAAACGGAATCTGCCGAAGTATAGACGATCAATTTGCCATGATCGATCTCCTCCTCGCCAAGCTCGTCGAGAATGACCGTTCCGCTTACGCTCCTGTTGCCGATCACCTCTCTGCCGGTGCGCCGCTCAAGCTCTTCGATCAGCTCCTGCGGAAATCCGTGCTCACTAAATGTCTTGAACGGCTTCGTCACATGCAGCCCCATAAGCTCCCAATGGCCTGTCATCGTATCCTTGCCGCTGCTTCGCTCACACAGCTTCGTATAACATCCGATCGGCTCATCATCAGGCTTCAGACCCGCCAGAGCACGCAGATTTGCAATTCCAAGTCTCACGAGATTCGGTATCCGGAAATTTTTCCGACACGCAGCGATATGTCCGAGCGTATCTGCGCCTTCGTCCCCGTATTGATCTGCATCCGGCATACAGCCGATACCCAGAGAATCTATCACGATCGTAAAAATCCGTTTATAACGCATATGATCTTTCCACCTCTTTCTGTCTGCTCACCCCTGCCGAACCGGAGAAATCCTACGAAGCAAGGATACTCTATTGACATCTGTACGTGCCTGAGCATAAACACCTTCCCCTGTTCATGCGAAAAAACGCCTGTCTTTGTATCTGTCTACGTTAGGTCTCTGCCGGAAAAGCTAAGCGGGAGCAGCTCCAAAAGCGTATGCTCCTCCCATGTCAGATCGCCTTTTCCCAGCAGAACCAGAAAATCATCCAGCTCACAAAATTCCGCAAGCGCCTGACGGCACACGCCGCACGGCGATGCAATATCCTTTGGAGATGCGTCGCCGCTTCCTCCTACAATGGCGATTGCGTCAAATTCACGCGCCCCCTCTGAGACGGCTTTAAATAAAGCCGTGCGTTCCGCACAGTTTGTCACCCCGTACGATGCGCTCTCGACGTTGCATCCGGTAAATATCCGCCCGTCTTTTGCAAGGAGCGCCGCTCCTACCCGAAAATCAGAATACGGAGCGTATGAAAATCTTCTCGCTTCTAACGCTTTCTCCACCAGTTCCATTTTCTTATCTTTTAGCATATGCGCACCGCCCCTTTCGTATTCCCTGCCGCATCATTTTCTAACGTTCCATTGCCCTGCTGTGCCTTTTCCTAATATTCCATTGTCCTGCTGTGTCTTTTCCCAATCTTTTTCCTCTGCCGCATCATTCTTTGCTATATTTTTTCCTCTTCTCTGTCTTTGCGGATCAGGATACGAAGAGCCTCCACCGCGGTTGTAATCGCCGCTTCCGTGTCGTGTACGATCGGATTTTCCAGCCCTGCCTTTTCACGCTCCTGATTTCCAATAACGAGAAATGCCGATCCGCACCGCACATGGCGGTAACCTGCCACAATAAACAATGCTGCCGACTCCATCTCCGACGCCTTACAGCCCATCCGAAGCCATGCGTCCCACTTATTCAAAAGTTCATATCCTGCCGGTTTTGTCTCCGGCTCGTGCTGCCCGTAAAACGAATCCTTACACTGTACCACGCCGGTATGATACTTGTATCCGCATTTTTGCGCGGCTTCCACAAGCGCGTTCGTCACTCCAAGGTCCGGCACTGCCGGATATTCGATCGGCGCATACTCACGGCTCGTTCCCTCCATGCGGATCGCTCCTGTCGCAATAACAATATCGCCGCCCTTCACATCAATATCCATACCGCCGCACGTACCGACACGGATAAACGTATCCGCACCGCAGTTTACAAGCTCTTCCATCGCAATAGATGCTGACGGTCCACCGATGCCTGTCGAGGTGACGCTTACTTTCTCTCCGTCAAGCCATCCCGTATACGTGACAAATTCACGGCTGTCCGCAACGAGCCTTGCATCTTCAAAATGCTCTGCGATCTTTTCACAGCGCTTCGGATCGCCGGGCAGGATCACATACCGTCCCACATCGCCTCTGCGAAGCTGTACATGATATTGTAAACCGATCTCACCTGAATAATTCTGCATAAATCCGCCCTCCTTCTCGTTTTTTACCACGATTGTCACCCTTGTCATACTACCATCAGCGGACAAATACAACGCCCTTATTCTTCAAAAAGTTCCCCGTCCACGATCCGTATCATCCGTTTTGCATTTTTTGCCACCGACAGATCGTGTGTGATCATAACGATCGTATTCCCCATTTCATTTAATTTTTCAAACAGCTTAAGCACCTCCCTGCCGCTTTGCTGATCCAGCGCACCGGTCGGTTCATCTGCCAGAAGCAGCGCCGGTTCCCCGACAAGAGCGCGCGCAATAGCTACTCTTTGCTGCTGTCCGCCTGATAATTCTCTTGGCTTATGATGGATACGCTCCTCCAGTCCAAGAAGACGTATCGTGTCCATACTGCACTCCTGCGCTTCCCGATGAGACATGCCCCGTACAAGAAGCGGCATTACAATGTTTTGGACTACGTTATAAGTCGGTATCAGATGGTATTTCTGGAAAATAAACCCGATCTTTTCGTTCCGCACAGCCGTAAGCTGACTCTCCTTCGCCTCATGCACGGCAATTCCGTCGAGATAATACGTCCCGCGATCCGGCTTATCCATACATCCGATCATGTTCATCAGCGTACTTTTTCCTGAACCGGAAGGTCCCAAAATTGCCAGAAATTCTCCCGACCCGACACGCAGGCTGACGGATTTTAAAGCGTGAAGCTTCGTCTCGCCTATCGAATAATATTTTTCAATTCCTTCCATATGAATGATCTCTTTCAAATCCTTCTCACCGCCTTATCATGGTTAGAGTCTCCGCATGCATGTAGCATTACTCTTTCGCACTTGTATCCGCTGTATCTGTATTTTCCACATCTGT
>CATZPU010000236.1 GCA_958422845.1 uncultured Lachnospiraceae bacterium
AAATGTGACGGTATTTTATATTGATGTCCGTACGCCGGGTAAGAATTTTGATGAATTTTATCGCCGTGCCGTAGAAGAGTACGGTGTGAACTATATTAAAGGTCAGGTGGGCAAGGTGATCCCGCAGCCGAATGGAAAGCTGCTCGTGCAGGGCGCCGACCTCCTTGACAACAAACAGATATTGAAGGAAGCTGATATGGTCGTGCTTGCGGCTGCGATCGAGCCGAACCCTGATGTGCGCAAGATCGCGACTATGCTTACAGCCAGCATTGATACAAACAATTTCCTGACAGAAGCACATGCAAAGCTTCGGCCGGTAGAGTCTCCGACCGCGGGTATTTTCCTTTCCGGCGTATGTCAGGGACCAAAAGATATTCCGGAGACAGTATCTCAGGCAGGAGCGGCGGCAGTGAAGGCGATCGGCCTTCTGGCAAAGGATAAGCTGCTGACAAATCCATGTACGGCTCACTCAGACGAGCTTTTGTGCAACGGTTGTTCCCAGTGTGCAAATGTCTGCCCGTACGGTGCGATCTCTTATGAGGACAGACAGGTAAATGACCACGGTATCCGTGAGGTACGCCGTATCGCGGTCGTAAACGACGCGCTGTGTCAGGGCTGCGGAGCATGTACGGTTACGTGTCCGTCGGGCGCTATGGACCTGCAGGGATTTTCAAACAGACAGATTCTGGCGGAGGTAGATGCATTATGTCGATAGAAGCAAAAGAAGAATTCAGACCGAAGATCGTGGCGTTTTGCTGCAACTGGTGCAGCTATGCCGGAGCTGATCTGGCAGGAAGCAGCCGTCTGGCATATCCGGCAGATGTGAAGATCATCCGTGTGCCGTGCTCCTGCCGCGTGAATCCGATGTTTATCCTGCGTGCATTTGAAAAGGGTGCGGACGGCGTTATCATCTGCGGCTGCCATCCGGGAGACTGCCATTACACAACGGGCAACTTTTACGCGAGACGCCGTATGACGCTTTTGTTCTCCATGCTTGATTATATCGGTGTAGAGAGCGGGCGTACACGCGTCGAGTGGGTATCTGCCGCAGAGGGAGTGAAATTTTCAACGACGATGAATGAGTTCGTAGAGAAGATACATTCACTCGGCAAAAACGTAAGATTGGAGGATTTAAGATGCAGGAACTGATCAACCGTGCAAAAGAGCTGCTCGCTGACGGGACTGTCGCACGAGTGCTCGGATGGAAAGCCGGAGACCTGCCGTACGATCCGGAACCGGCTTACTTTGAAAGAGAAGAAGACTTTGCAGATTTTGTCTACAACGGATTCTGCGGAGCAAATTTAAGCAAGTATATGATCGAGGCTTCTAAGTTAGAGGGAAAAACGCTCGTCTGCCTGAAGCCGTGCGATACATACAGCTATCAGCAGCTTATGAAAGAACACCGCGTAGACCGCGAAAAAGCGTATATTATCGGTGTCGGCTGCAAGGGCAAACTGGATGTTGAAAAAATCAGGGCGCAGGGAATCAAGGGTATTCAGAGTATTTCGGGCGCTGAAATAACGGATGATTGCGATACGCTGACCGTACAGACATTATATGGTGAAAAAACGTGCGCTTATACAGATGCCATGCTTGAGCGCTGTCATGTCTGCAAGGGAAAAGAGCATATGATCTATGACGAGCTGATCGGAGAGTCTAAGGATACAAAAGACCGTGACCGTTTTGAAGAGGTCGAAAAAATCGAGGCAATGAGCCCGCAGGAGAAATTTGCGTTTTTCCAGAAGGAGCTTAGCAAATGTATCCGCTGCAACGCCTGCCGAAACGTCTGTCCGGCGTGCAGCTGCCGTAAATGCGTATTTGACAGCAACAAGTTTGACAGTGCGCAGAAGGCAAATGCAGACTCCTTTGAAGAAAAGATGTTCCATATTATCCGCGCTTTCCATGTAGCGGGAAGATGTACGGACTGCGGCGAGTGCAGCAGAGTATGTCCGCAGGGTATTCCGCTTCATCTCTTCAACAGAAAATTCATTAAGGATATCAATGAATTTTACGGAGAATATCAGGCCGGAGCCGATCTGGAGCCGAAGGGGCCTCTGACAAGCTACGTGCTTGAAGATGTAGAGCCGGGGATCGTGACAGAAAGGGGATAATGTATGTATAAGATAGCAAAAGAGAATCTGACGGCATTATTCCGCAGGATTGCCGAAGGTCAGGAGCTTTATCTGCCGCTTGTAAACGGCGGTCAGGTCAATTTCGGAGCGTGGGACGAGGAGGCAGAGGTGTCTCTCGATACGCTCAAAACTGTAAAGTCTCCGAAAGATGCATTTTTTCCGCAGAGCGAGACATTATATACGTGCCGGAAAGACGGCAGAAATATCCATATTGAACCGGAAGAGCTGAAAAATCAGAACTTCGTTCTTTTCGGTGTGAAATCATGTGATATAAGAGGCTTTGAGGTGCTTGATAAGGTATTCCTCGCCGAGCCTGTAGATACGTTCTATGCCGCAAGGAGAGAGCACGCAGCGATTGTATCGCTTGCATGTGCGCAGCCGGAGGAGACCTGCTTTTGTAAGGCGTTTGATATTGACTGTGCAGCTCCGGCGGGAGATGTCGCGACATGGTTTGTCGGAGAAGAGCTGTACTGGAAGCCTCTGACAAAAAAGGGCGAGGCGCTTACGGAAGCAGTGAAGGAGCTGCTTGCGGATGCGGATGAATCAGATGTACAAAAAGAGCAGGAAAAGATCAGAACGATAGTTGAAAAGCTTCCATACTCGCATCTCTCCCTTGACGGATGGGGCGGCGACGTACTTGATGAGAAGTTTAATTCTCCGCTCTGGGAGGAACTGTATAAGCCGTGTCTGGCGTGCGGTACGTGTACTTTTGTATGTCCGACATGCCAGTGCTATGATATCAAGGATTACGATACGGGACACGGTGTGCAGCGGTATCGCTGCTGGGATTCCTGTATGTACTCTGACTTTACGATGATGGCGCACGGCAATAACCGCACGAGCCAGATGCAGCGTTTCCGTCAGAGATTTATGCATAAGCTTGTATATTTTCCGGCAAATAACGACGGCATGTTTTCCTGTGTAGGCTGCGGACGATGCGTAGAGAAATGTCCGGCAGCGCTCAATATTGTGAAAGTGATCAAAAAGTTTGCACAGTCGCAGGCAGATA
>CATZPU010000237.1 GCA_958422845.1 uncultured Lachnospiraceae bacterium
CGGAAGCCCGACCTCATACATCGTGTTTACAAGCTGCGCACGCTCCTCCTGCGTCATATCGAGACGCGCAAGCTTGGCGTCTGTCTCGTCAATACTGATCTCTACAAAATCAAAGCCTGCCTTTTTTGCTTCCGTCAGCTTTTCTTTCCAGCTAAGCTCTGACGGCATGGATTTTTCATAAAGTCCCAGCGTATACTTTTTCATATCCCATCCTCCATATATTCTCGTGTCTGCACACGTAATATTCCCATTTAATACGATCGTCAATACTCTGTCTTTTTTACCTGATAAATATCGACGCCCTGCGCCCTCATAAGCTCAAGTTCCTCCTCAGGCGCCTTTTCATCTGTGATCAGATGCTTTACCATGTCAATGCCGCAGCTTGTAAAGCTGCTGCTTTTTCCGATTTTTGTGTGATCAGCCAGAACGTAGACCTCCTGCGTCGCATGCTCGATCATGAGCTGATTTACATTCACTTCATTGGCGATCTCCGTCGTCACACCTGCCTGCGCAGATATTCCCGAACACCCGATAAACGCTTTCTTTGCGAAGATATTCTGCAGATTTCTCACTGCAAAGTCTCCCACCATCGCTTCTTTCGGATAGCGGAGCTCTCCGCCTGTCAGAATGATGCTCACATTCCCGTCATGTTCACGACTGATCGCTTTTCCATTGTTTGTGATCACAGTTACATTCTTTTTTGTAATATACGAAATGATGTCCAGCGCATTTCTGCTCGTGTTTATAAAGATCGTATCTCCATCCTCTACGAGAGAAGCCGCGCGTCTGGCGATCATCTCACGGCAGACTTCCACTTCGTCAACTGCCTTTGCTATTTGTTCTGTTGCACGCGCTCCGCCGTAAAACCGCGTGAGCATCCCGTTATCCTCCAGATACTGCAGATCCCTCCTGATCGTAATGACCGATACGTTCAGGCGCTGCGCCAGAGCGTCCACGCGCACAAGCGGATTGCTGCGCAGGATCTCAATGATCTGATTCCTTCGTGCATCTACGTACGCCCGTTCTCTCTTCATACTTTTCCTCCCTGTACCGCGCATATATAATGAATAGTTATGATTGATTATACCTATTTTTATGATCTTTGTCACTGTTTTTCATCGTATATGCGAAAAAAGTCGAAAAAAAGAACACATTCAGTAATTCCTATACTTATTTTATATAGGGGCTGTTGCCAAACCTGCAACAGCCCCGTGTTCTTATTCGATAACGCCAGCTTCTTTGAGCTTCTCTTCGATCTCCTTATCGGACATCACGTTCTTAAGCGGGATCACCTTAACTCCCTTTGCCTGCGCATCTGTGAACATATTTGCAAAGTTCTGTGCGCACAGAAGAACGTCATACTGTACCGCAGCACTCTTACCCTCAGAAAGCGGGCAGTGATGTGTCTTGCACTTCATATTGTTTCTCTTGAGAACTTTCTCAAGTGCGAGCTGTGCCATCAGGCTCGAACCGGAACCATTTGCGCAGCATACAAGAAATTTCAGATTGTCATTATTTGCCATTGCAGCATCCTCCTTCATATTATCTGATAACAACTATTATAACGATATACGATTCTTTAATCAAGTGGATCAGCGGCTATTATTGTCACTGTTCACTCCGCTCACAGCAGCCTATTATTTGCCCTGTTTTGCTTTCAGCTCTTTGTAAGCCTCATAATCCTCTGTCATCAGGAAGTAACCCTCTTTATCCATACGATACTGGATCTGCGGGATAGCCAGAAGTCCGATAAAGATGATCGCTACGCCGATGTAGCTTAAGTACTTCATTACGACTGTGAATACCGGCCATACAACTGCCCAGTCCCACATACCAAGGTATCCGCCGTAAGCAGCCATGCCTACCCAGCCTGCGATCAGAGCAGAACCGAATACCTGACACAGACCTGAGATGAACGGCAGGATCAGAGTAGCCTTCAGACCGCCCTTCTCGTTTGCGAATACACCGATCGTTGCGTTGTCAAAGAATACAGGAACGAATCCACAGATGATAAGTACCGGACTCTTCATAACGATCAGAACGATGATTGCAAGAATCTGTCCGATGAAGCCTGCCATAAATCCTAATGTTACTGCATTACCTGCACCAAATCCGAAGATAACCGCACAGTCTACACCCGGAACAGAACCCGGAAGCAGCTTGCTTGCAATACCCTGGAAGGACATCGTCAGCTCTGCAACGAATGTACGTACACCCATCTGCAGGATCGCAAGATATACTGCGAAGTACAGACAAGTCTGGATCACGTAGAACAGCATACTCTGTCCTTCTTTCATGAATCCGCCCTCGATCAGATAATCCTTGCCGAGTACGCAAAGAATCGTGCCGAAGAATGCCAGCATCAGAACGGCTGCGGATACCATATTGTCGTTGAAGATAGACAGGAATCCCGGAAGCTCCAGATCCTCGATCTTCTTAACTTCTTTACCATCTTTCTTTTTGCCGAACAGTTTTCCTGCCAGCCAGTAGTTGAATGCTACACCGAACATCTGCTGATGTGCCAGAGCAAAGCCTGCTCCGTCTGTAACCTCCTGACACGGCTTGATCGTCAGGTTGGAACCAACTGCCCAGTAAGCGCCAAGCAGAAGAGCCATAACGATGAGCATCGGAACGTGCATCTTCGGAGCAAGAAGTCCCGGAAGAGCAAACATGATCAGCCAGTAAGCAGTAGCTGCCTGCTGTACCTGTACGTTACCTGTTGTAAACAGAGAACGAAGCTTTGTATACTTACTGAAACGAACGAGTAAGATATTTACGATAAATGCAATGAACAGAAGGATCATCGCATCGCCGAAGCCTTTTCCGAATACTTCCTCAACGCCTGCCGTAACTGCGTTCTGTCCGAAGTACGGGTCGATAACTGTTGCACTGATACCGAAACGGTCACCAAGACCAACGAGTACCGGACGGAAGTTATTTACCAGTCCGCCGGAACCTACTGTCAGGATCAGGTATCCTACGATCGCTTTGATCGTTCCTGCGAGTACGTCGTACCACGGTCTCTGAAGCAGAATATAACCGATCAGTACGATAAAGCCGATCATAAATGCCGGCTGCTGCAAAATATTCGTTGCAAAATATGAC
>CATZPU010000238.1 GCA_958422845.1 uncultured Lachnospiraceae bacterium
GCCATCACACGATGGAGGAGTACATACGCGTCAAGGAGCTGATCACGAAGAATCAGGGGCCGGCTGATACGTGTATTCTCAATTATGAGGATGAGATCCTGCGGGAGTTCGGAAAGACGCTGAAAACGAAGGTCATTTATTTCAGCAGTCTGCATAAACTGGAACAGGGCATGTATCTGGACGGAGATAAGATATGTTTCCGAAACGATGGAGAGGAGTCTGTTCTTTTGTCAACGAAGGAGCTCCATCTGCCGGGACGCCACAACCATGAGAATGTCATGGCTGCCGCTGCGATGGCGTTTTCATACGGCGTTCCTGTCGAAGTGATCCGCAGTACGGCGAAAAGCTTTCTTGCCGTGGAGCACCGCATCGAGTACGTGACAGAAAAGCACGGAGTCGTTTACTACAATGATTCTAAGGGTACGAATCCCGATGCCGCTATCAAAGGAATACAGGCGATGGATCGCCCGACGCTTCTGATCGGAGGAGGGTATGACAAGGATTCCTCTTATACGGAGTGGATCGAGTCGTTTGACGGCAAGGTAAAGTACCTTGTACTGATCGGACAGACAAAGGAAAAGATCGCAAAGGCAGCAAGAGACTGCGGCTTTACTGATATCATCATGGCAGAGAGTCTCGAAGAGGCTGTGCAGATCTGTGCGGACAAAGCGAAAAGCGGAGACGCTGTGCTCCTCTCTCCGGCGTGTGCGAGCTGGGGCATGTTTCCGAACTATGAGGTAAGAGGAAGGCGATTCAAGGAACTGGTAAATCAATTGTCATAGGAAGTGGTCGATTGCAGTCAAAATCCGGAAAAACAGACGGTATTTTACTGGTTCTCGTGTTATTTCTGACCATCTTCGGTCTGGTGGTCCTTTACAGTATGAGTGCATATAATGGGCAGGTCCGTTTCGGTGACTCTGCCTATTATTTTAAAAAACAATTCTTTGCAATGACGCTCGGTCTGGCGGCGATGTACTGGATATCGACGCTCGATTACCACATGCTCCTGCACTTTTCCGTGCCGGCGTATGCGCTGTCTCTGCTTTTATCGGCAGCCGTGCTTCTTTTCGGAGATGCGTATAACGGTTCGCGCAGATGGCTGTCGATCGGGCCGCTGTCCTTTCAGCCTGCGGAGTACGCAAAGCCTGCGGTCATTCTTCTGCTTGCCGGCATAGTCAGCCGGATGGACCGCAAAAAGAGCGGGCAGACGATCGCGGCGGTGCTTCTTCTGGTGCTTCCTGTCGTCGGTCTTGTAGGTACGAACAATCTGAGCACGGCAGTCATCATACTGGGCATTGCGGTGCTTATGATCTTTATTTCCAATCCACGCTATCTTCCCTTTATCTGGATCGTTCTTGGCGGAAGCGGTTTCCTCGGTATTTTTTTAAGCCTTGAATCGTACCGTCTGGAGCGTCTTGCGATCTGGCGCCATCCGGAATTGTACGAGAAGGGCTACCAGACGATGCAGGGGCTGTATGCGATCGGCTCAGGCGGGCTTTTCGGACGGGGGCTTGGAGGAAGTCTGCAAAAGCTGGGATTCGTGCCTGAGGCTCAGAATGATATGATCTTTGCGGTGATATGTGAGGAGCTGGGGCTTATAGGGGCGCTGCTTTTGATATTTTTGTTTCTCCTTTTGATCTGGCGTTTTATGGTTATTGCGACGCATGCGCCCGATCTGTCCGGCACGCTCATAGCAGCCGGAATCATGGGGCACATCGCTATTCAGGTGATCTTAAATATTGCCGTTGTCACAAATTCGATCCCGAATACGGGAATTACGCTCCCGTTTGTAAGCTACGGCGGAACGTCCGTTTTGTTTTTGCTTGCCGAGATGGGGCTTGTCCTCTCCGTAAGCCGTTACAGCACGTATCGGGGAAAGCGGTGAATCCTTTGCATATCCTGTAACAAAAGAGGTGCTGCGGCATATATTGGGATATAAGAACAAAAAGCCGGAGGATGAACGTGAGTTATCTGGAAATTTCTGGTGGGAAGCCTCTGAACGGGGAGATCTGTGTGCAGGGATCGAAGAATGCAGTTCTCCCGATCCTGTCTGCCTGCCTGATCGGGGAGGGTGTCTGTGAGATAGAAAACTGCCCGTTTATCAGGGACGTAGAGGACACTCTGGAGATCCTGCAGACGCTTGGCTGTACTGTGCATCGGGACGGTCATACGGTGCGCATAGACGCATCAGGAGCAGATACATATGAAATAAAAACGAAAGAAGCGGCTAGAATCCGTTCTTCCGTCTTGTTTTTAGGCGCACTTCTTGGTAAAATGAAAAAAGCGGTGATTCCGCGGCCGGGCGGCTGCGCGATCGGAAAACGTCCGGTCGATCTTCATTTAAGCGTTTTGGAGGCGCTCGGCGCAGAAATATCCGTCGGAGAAAAGATTACCGCATCGACAAGCGGACTGCAGGGTGGGGCGCTTGCCCTTCCGTTTCCCAGTGTAGGAGCTACGGAAAATGCAGTGCTGGCATCTGTTATGGCCAAGGGGCAGACTGTGATCCGAAATGCCGCCAGAGAGCCGGAGATCGATGAACTCTGTGATTTTTTGCGAAAGCGGGGGGCGTGCATCGTCCGCAGGACAGACGGCTCGCTTTGCATAGAAGGCGGTCATACGCTGAAAAAAGCGGTGTACCGGATGAGAGCAGACCGCATTGTATCGGGGACGTATCTTCTTGCAGGCGCGGCGACGGGCGGAGCGGTGACGCTGCTTAATGAAAACGGGGAAGCGTTGCATTTCCTGCTTGAGACGCTTGAACGCATGGGCGCATCGTGTGGCAGGGCGAAAGATACGCTTACGGTACGGGGCAAAACTTTAGAGGCAGTACCGTATGTGGAGACTGCCCCGTATCCGGGATTCCCGACAGACCTTCAGTCGCCGCTTATAGCGGCGCTTTGCAGGGCGCGCGGCAGGAGCTGTATCTGCGAGACGATTTTTGAAAATCGTTTCTGTACGGTGCCGGAGCTGTTAAAGTTCGGCGCTGATATTTCGGTACACGGCAGATGCGCACAGATCACGGGAGTACATACGCTGCGCGCGGCAGCGGTGCATGCGCCGGACCTTCGGGGCTGAGC